>CALMDN010000368.1 GCA_937864935.1 uncultured Bacteroidales bacterium | reverse complement strand
ATCGAGTCTCACATCGAGCTGATGGAAATTACCGGTTCTCAGGGTGTTGAACCTGCTGTAGTCAAGGTATCCCTGCTGCCTGACATCCCATGCTGCAATCAGTGAGGAGCGGTTGAGGTCCCAGGGGGTATAGGGTGAGCCACCAACAAAGCGCCAGCGGGCTCCAAGGTTCCAGTTGCGTTTGAACTCCCTTGAAAGGGTCATGTTTATCAGGTGGCGGTTATCCCACGAGGAGGGAATATATTTATCAGCAGCATCCTTAAATTCACTTCTTACAAAGGTATAGGATAAGATCAGGTTAACTTTGTCCAAGATGCGGTCACGGACATAAACCTCAAGCCCATAGGCCCTGCCGGTTCCTGTTGAGGTAACCTCCTCATTGCCGGTTACCCCGAAATCCCCTCCTTTGTTGGCCAGTGAGATTGAATCGTTAACCGAAACGGGATAATTGCTGTATGACTTGTAGAATCCCTCGAGGGTGAACTTGGCATTCTCTCTGCGGCGGTATTCTATGCCCCCGACAAGGTGGTTGGTGGCGATGTATTTCAGGTTATTCACCTTGTTGGCAAGGGTACCTTCGTTGTTCCTGTATCCCAGGGTGGTGTAGGCAGGTTGCTGATAGTACCTTCCGGTGTTGAAGTTGACAAAGAACTTCGGTTTCACGGCAAAGGCAGCACTGAAGCGGGGTGACAGCTGATTCAGCGGATTTGACATGTTCTCTGAGAACGAATTGCCATCGGTCCTGATGCCGAATGAAAGCACCACCCGGTCATCGTAAAGATTGCGGCTGAGTTGTCCGAAAAGGTGGTATTTGAAAAGATCGATTTCAGAAGCATAGTTTACCTGTCTTAAAGTATCATCGGGCTGAGGGATAAAAACTTCCTGAAAAGTGGTGGTGGTATACCTTGCATATTCGCCTCCGCCTCCGGCTATCAGCTTGTAGTCGCCGCGCCGGCTTGAGTTTTCGTAGCGGAACTTGTTTTCCATTTCACGGGATACATAATCCAGTATCCTGGGCTTGTTCTCATCGTTGTTCTCATATTTATAAGCCTCGTTGTTGAGCATGTTGCGGCTGAAGACCCAGGTGTCGAAAGAGTTGGTTCTGAAGTGTTTGTAAACGGCGCCGATGGCATAATTCCACTGCTCGTTTACCGGAAGGTAGTTGAGGATGTATTGCTGATCTTCTGTTGGGTTCTGTATACCTGTATTCAGCCTGAACTGGTCAATGGCTCCGATACCAACCACTGTGAGCTCGTTTTTCAGATCGAAACGTGTTTTGACCTTGAACTGGAAATCGTTGTAGGTTGGCAGAAAGGGCAGGCCGATAGCATCAAACAGAAACTGCAGGTAAGAACGGCGGGCAGAAAAAAGAAAGGTGGTTTTTTCGCTGAGCGGTCCATTTACTGCAAGTGAAAGATCGGAAGCACCCACCGAACCCTTGAAAACGATTTTTTCTTTGTTGCCGTCAATCTGTCTCATTTCCAGGACCGAACTGAGGGTATTTCCCCTGTTTGCCGGGAAGGCCCCTGAATAGAAATCCACTTCACGGATAAAATCCACATTCACGATGCCGACGGGACCACCGGATGCTCCCTGGGTGGCAAAGTGGTTGAGATTCGGAATTTCGATACCATCGAGGTAAAAGCGGTTTTCACTGGGCCCGCCACCTCTGACAATGAGGTCGTTTCGGAAGGATACCGTGGAGGCCACCCCCGGCAGTGCCTGAATCACCTTGCTGATATCGCGGTTGGCTCCCGGATTTTTCTCTATTTCACCGATGCCCAGTGTTCTCATGGATACCGGACTCTCTTCCGTCTTGCGGAAAGGCGATGCTTTTACGACAACCTGTTCAAGCTGAATGGTGGTTTCACGCAACGGAATGTCGATGAACACCGTTTTCGAATTGGTGACCTGAACCTCTTCACTGATGTAGCTCTCAAATCCTACCGAGGTCGCTGCCAGCTTGACAAATCCGGGGTTGATCCCTGTGAAGATAAAATTGCCATCCAGGTCAGAAGTTGATCCAATGGTTGTGCCGAATATAATGATGTTTGTGAACGGGAGCGGTTCGTTGTTTTTTTCGTTGAATACCCTTCCCCTGATGGTTCCGTTCTGGGCAAACAGCTCCACGGTAAAGGTCAGTAGCAGAAGTGTTAAAGCTCTTATTTTCATGTTGATTGGTTACTCAGTTAAGAATGTTTAATCTTGATTGAGTAACTATAAACACAAACTCTTTAGAAATGTTTAGCCTTTCCTGAATTAATTTTCACTTAGTTTAAACATCCCGGCAACAAGCAGTGCATTCTTTTCAGGAGGGGTGTTTCCGTCAATCCATTGAATGTTAATGCCTTTTCTTTCCATTCGTCTGAACCATGTCATCTGGCGTTTGGCGAACTGGTGGATGGCTGTGTTCAGTTGTGAAAACATTTCGTCATAACTGATTTTCCCAGTGAGATAAAGGGTCAGATACCGGTATTCCAGTCCGTAATAGGTAAGATCTTCTTCTTTTATGCCTTTGTTTAATAAATCTTTTACTTCGTTCAACATACCCTTGTTTAACCTGGAAGCCAGGCGTTCGGTAATCCGTTCTCTGATCTGCTGACGGGGCAGGGTAATTCCGATGATCAGGCTGTTGTCGGGTCTAACGACAGCAGTTGCCGGATTTTTTTCAGGAGTTTTATTGTTGTTTTCTACCCGGGCTATTTCAATGGCACGGATCAGCCTTTCCCGGTCGGTGGTATCGGTTGTGTTGTGCAGGGGCCTGAGTTCGCGCAGCATTTCGGTAAGTTCTTCGGGTGAAAGTTGTAATGCCTGCTGACGGAATGTTATATCCTCAGGGGATTCGGTCAGCTGGTATAGTCCCAGTGCTGCTTCCAGATACATCCCGCTGCCGCCGCATACCAGTACCGTTTTGTTCCTGCTGCGGATCAGATTGACGGCTTGGTTGAAATCACGGGAATAATCGAATACATTGTAACGGGCACCGGCTTCAGCGATGTCGATGAGGTGACAGGGGATGCTGTTGCCCCGAACAGTATAATCTTCCAGGTCTTTGCCGGTTCCAAGGTCCATGTTGCGGTATATCTGTCTGGAGTCGGCCGAAATGATCTCTGCACCGGTAAGCAAGGCCGTTTCGGCTGCCAGCCTGGTTTTTCCGGTAGCCGTTGGTCCCAGAATAACAATGTGTTCTTTGGGGTTGTTCATACGATTCCTTTCCTGGCCTGAAGACTGCGCTCACATCGGGCCATAAAATTTCTGAGGTTATCAAGTTGTTCAACCGGAGAATACTCAAAACTGAGGTTGCTGAACAGGCGGTTATCCAGTTCATTCTCATTGTCAAGCCCGGTGAGGAAAGTTGTCAGACGTTCTTCATCCGTTCCGGGGTACTTGCCGTTTTCTGCCTTCAGAAACTGAAGTATCCTCAGCGCATCGGCTTTTTGCATGCAGGCTTTCTGAAAACTGGCTGCAGAGGCTGCATTGGTTCTCAGTGGCTGCCAGACCGGTTCATCTTTACCGGAACTGCTGAGCCAGGGATCCATGGGTGTTTTAACATCCGTAAGATATAAACTGCTGAAAGCCTCAAAGGTTTTCTTAACCTCAGCGAATGCATCCGCAGCATAAACAGGATAGCTGTCCCAGTCACCGGAGCGGCCTTTGATCATGGCAGGTCCGGTTCCGAAATAAACCCTGTCGGAGAACCGGGCTGCCGGATAGATGGTTTCGGCGGTATCTACGATGATGTGGCCGGCTTTTCTCAGTTTGAGCATGAAATAGAAATCCTCGCCGCTCATTTTGGGGGTAAGTCCGCCAACCTGACGGTAATCCTTGGCCTGGCAGGCCATGCCCGATCCGATGGCTGAAAACGCATAGGGATTGTCGATCAGCAACATGTTGAGGGCGTAGTTGCGCATATAAAGCTCGTACCTGAGTACACAACGGTCGGTGACTTCATCACCGGTGAGCCGGTGGTAATAGGGAACGGAGATTCCCCTGGCTTCAGGATGGTCTTCTATGGCCTTTAGCAGCGATGCAAAAAAGCCGGGAGGATAGCGGGTGTCAGCATCCATACTTACAATCAGGTCTTCATCCTCAGCCAGTGAGGCAGCGAAATCCATGGTTGTTTTGCGCGCCCAGCCTACCCCATGCCGTTTCCCTTCCCAACCATTTCCGGGGCTCGATTTATCGATGCAATGAATCTGCGGATGCCTGAGGTTCATTAACCACTTAAGTGACTGCTGATTCTGCCGGCACACCCCGGCCCTGAGTTCATTCTTCCACCAGTCATCGGGCTGATTGACGCAGAATATGGCTTCCCAGCCCGTATAGGTCTGCTTGTCCAGGTCGCTGATGAGGCCGGGAAGGTTGTCAAATTCGTCCAAAACCGGGATGGTTGCAAAAACCTTAGGGTGCATGTTGTTGTTTATAGGAGATAGTTGCGTTCTTTTCAGTATTTTTAGAGGCTCAGCTTTTGGCTGAAAACAGATAAGGTTCCCTTCTCGCAAGGGAAGCACATTATTTTTTTGAATAACATCAGCAATCAACCAAGTTCTGCAAATGTAAACAAGAAGAAATATGGAATCCAATGAAGTACTGGATAAACTTCCCCGCCATCTGCTGGGGTTGGTAATTGACCAGCCATACAATGAATATACGGCCCTCGATCACGCCATATGGAGATACGTTATGCACCGGAATGTAAGGCACCTCAGCCAGGTAGCGCACGGGTCATATACCGATGGCCTGAAGCGTACCGGGATCAGCATCGATTCCATTCCCCATATGTATGGGATGAACCGCATTCTTCGTGAAATCGGCTGGGCAGCAGTCGCCGTTGACGGATTTATACCCCCTTCAGCCTTTATGGAATTTCAGGCATATAACGTACTGGTAATAGCCGCAGACATCAGGCCGCTCGATCAGATAGAATACACCCCGGCTCCCGATATCATTCATGAAGCAGCCGGTCATGCACCCATTATTGCTGATCCTGAATACGCAAGGCACCTGAGTTTCTTTGGCGAAATCGGGTCGAAGGCCTTTTCCTCAGCACATGATTATGAGATGTATGAAGCCATCAGGCATCTTTCTATACTCAAAGCTGACCCTTATACAAAACCTGATGAGATCAGCAATGCCGAAGCCAGGCTTTCACTTCTTGAAAAGAACCTCGGGCAGCCAAGTGAAATGGCCCTGATACGCAACCTGCATTGGTGGACAGTGGAATATGGACTGATCGGCACTCCGGATAATTTTAAAATTTATGGTGCAGGCCTTCTTTCATCCATCGGTGAAAGCCAGAACTGCCTGAAACCCGCTGTTAAAAAACTGCCCTACACCATCGATGCAGTCAACTATAACTTCGACATTACCACACAGCAACCCCAGTTGTTTGTGACCCCCGATTTCGGACATCTGGATGTTGTGCTGAACGAGTTTGCCGATCAGATGGCCCTGCGCAGGGGAGGAGCCATCGCCGTACATCGTGCCGAAACGTCCGGAAATACAGCAACCGTTCAACTTGATTCGGGTTTGCAGATCAGCGGAACTTTCAGGGATTGCATTTATGACGATGGCGAACTGGTTTATATCAGAACCACGGGGCCTGCTGCACTTTCCGCTGGAAACAGGGAACTGAACATGCATGGGCGCAGAATTCATGCATCGGGATATTCAACACCTGTTGGAAAAACCAGAACCGGAGGGTTGTCGCTGCATTTGATGAGTGAAGAAGAGCTTGAACTGGCAGGTTTTGTTCCGGGAATTCATCAGGAAATAGAATTCTTCAGCGGTGTTACTGTAAAAGGTACCCTCGATTATGTACTGCGGCATGAAAACTTCAATGTGATTTTCGGATTCATCCATTGTATCGTCACCTATAAGGATCACGTGCTTTTTGAT
>CALMDN010000367.1 GCA_937864935.1 uncultured Bacteroidales bacterium | reverse complement strand
CGGCAGCCCACAGGTATACGTAATAGCCTGCAGCATAACCGCCGTCGAAGATATGGCTGAAATAGGTGGTTCGGTAGCGTGGCCAGATCTCACTGATCAGGCCGATCTTGTCCATGGCAGCCTTTTCAAAAGCAACCACATCACCAACCTCTGCCGGTGTAGGCAGTTTATGGTAATCCATATCGAGGATGGATGCTGCAATGTATTCCACATTGTCGAATCCCTGGTTAAAGAGCCCGCTGTTCTGGATTTTGGCAATCAGTGCATCGGGAATCACCTCGCCGGTTTTGTAGTGTTTGGGATACATGCGCAGCACTTCGGGTTCACCGGCCCAGTTTTCCAGTACCTGTGAGGGGAGTTCTACATAGTCCTGAGGCACATTGCCTGCGGTACGTGTGTATTTTCCGCTGGTAAACAGACCATGCAGCGCATGACCGAACTCATGAAACAGGGTTGATGTCTCGTCCCAGTTGAGCAGGGCAGGGGTGTCACCTGAAGGGGGGGTGAAATTGCAGACAACAGATATCACCGGATCAACCTTTTTGCCATTGTCCCATCCGGAAGCCGTGAAATCGGTACACCAGGCTCCACCGCCCTTGGTGTCGCGCGGATAATAATCCAGATACAGTATGCCCAGGTGTTTGCCATCGGCTTCCTTTACTTCAAACGTTTCAACATCTTCCTGGTAAACAGGCAGATTGGTCAGCTGAGTAAAGGTGATTCCATAAAGTCTGGTTGCCACAGCAAACATTCCGTCGCGCACATTGGCCAGGCTGAAGTAAGGTTTCAGTTCATTTTCATCGAGATCGTATTTCTGTTTGCGCAGTTTTTCGGCATAAAACCACCAATCCCACGATTCGAGTTTAAATCCGGCGCCCTCTTTATCAGCAATCTGCTGTAATTCGGCCAGCTCCTTTTTGGCCAGGGGCAATGCAGCCGCCATCAGTTTGTTGAGAAAGTCATCCACATTGGCGGTGGTTTTGGCCATGTTCTCATCAATTACATACGCAGCGTAATTGTCATAGCCCAGCAGTTTTGCCTTTTCAGCCCGCAGACGGATCATGTCTGCCGCAATTTTTTTGTTGTCGCTGGCATTGTCGTTGTTGCCGCGCATAAAGTACCCGCGGTAGATTTTCTCGCGCAGTGACCTGTTTTTTGCATATTGCAGGAAGGGGATCATGCTGGGTTTCGAGAGGGTGAATACCCATTTACCCTCTTTACCTGCCTGTTTTGCTGCATCAGCGGCAGCAGCAACAACCACTTCGGGCAGACCATCAAGGTCGGCTTTGTTGTCGATCACCAGCTGGAAGTTCTTGTTGGTTTCAGCCAGCAGATTGTCACCGAATCGGATCGAAAGCATCGATAGTTCTTCGTTGATCTTTTTCAGCTGATCCTGCTGCTCTTTCGGCAGGTTGGCGCCCTGCCGCTCGAAGTCGCGGTAATATTTTTCAACTACCCTGATCTGCTGTGCATCGAGACCCGATTCTCCGCGTTTTTCATAAACCGCTTTTATCCGGGCGAAAAGCCGGGCATTCATCGAAATCTCATCGTTGTGCTGCGACAGCAGGGGCGATACCTTTTTCGCTATTTCCTGCAGCTGGTCGTTGGTGTGGGCTTCATTCACATTGAAGAACACCTTGCTGACCCTGGTCAGGAGTTTGCCCGACTTATCAAAGGCGAGAATGGTGTTGTCAAAATCAGGAGCCGCGGTGTTGTTACAGATGGCTTCAATTTCTTCGTTGTGTTGTTTCATACCCTCGATAAAGGCGGGAAGGTAGTGGCTGGTGTCAATCGCATCAAAGGGAGGCACCTGAAAAGGTGTTGTAAATCCGGTAAAAAACGGATTGCCGTTGTCGTCAGAGGTTTTCTGACCTTCTTTGCACCCGGTCAGCAGCGAGGTTGCCAATGCAAGCATTAGTAAAAACAGGTTTTTCATGATACTGAAATTGTTTGAGGATGTGTTGGGAATTCCTCTGCAAATGTATCAGCTAAACCGGGAAATACAAGCCCTTTAAAGGCATTTTCTGCATGGCCGTCAGGTGGGCTGTTTCTGCTGCTTTTCAGGAATGAAGGTCCTGAGGGCGATTTTCCCGATGATGCGGGTGGTGACCACATCGAAGGTGCCGCCGATAAGCCCTCCGGCCACCGGCACCATGCGGCTGAGGTTAATCCCGCCGCGGCTGCCTGACTTGGTCAGCAGCACCATGCCCAGTTTGTTGTTGATGGCTGTGAGGGTGGTTTCAGAAATACGGCCGGTGAGCTGCGCAGTAAGCCTTGTGCCTGCACTGATGCCGGCTTCCTGAAGTATGTCTTTGGCCATATTGCCGGCCAGGCAAACATAAATCAGTGACTTCACCCTGTCGTCGCGCAGGTCGTAACCACCCATGTAAGCAATGGCGGCAATCATACGAACCTGAAAATATAGTACGCTTACCAGATTGGCAGGCAAGGTTACAGGCAGGGTAGCGAAACCACCAAGCCCTGTGATAAAGCCACTGGAACCGGCTTTGGCAACCTGCCAGCGGATCAGCGCGTTTGCCTTATCCCTCAGGCTACCCTCGCGGGCGAGGTACTGCCTCGCCATTTCTTCGGCCGGAGCCAGGCCAGGTAGTCCCTGAAGGGCCTTCTCATAAGCGATGTCCAGGGCTTTTCTGATGAGGGAAGGGGTGGGTTTTTCAGCCATCGGCACAGTGAAACTATTTTATGCAGGCTGAATGTACAACTTTTATGCCGTCTTTAATACTTTGGCATTCAGTGTAATAAGAAGGAAAACAATGCCAATAATGAAAAAGACGGCAATGGCCAGCACCGAATAGCGCATGCTGCCTGTGATGGCTTCAATGATACCAAAACTAAAGGTACCGGCTACAGTAGCCAGCTTTTCCATCACATCGTAAAAGCTGAAGTAGCTGGTATGGTCGGTAGTTGAAGCTGGCAGCATCTTGCTGTAGGTAGAACGGGCAAGGGCCTGGGATCCGCCCATTACGATGCCGATGAAGAAGGCCGCGGCCATGAACTGTATGGAATTTGAAATAAAGTAGGCTCCGATGCAGATGAAAATCCACAGGGTAACCGAAACCAGCAGGGCCTGAAGGTTGCCGATACGGGCCGAAAGGCGTGAAAACATCCACGCACCGCCCATGCCCACCAGCTGAATGATGAGAATGGTGGGGATCAGGATATCCTCCTTAAGCCCGAGTTCCTTTTCTCCGTATGTGGCTGCCATAAACATGGTGGTGAGTACCCCCATCATCATGAAAAAGAAGCCGATCAGGTAGTAGTTCAGCTTCGGCATTTTCCTTATCTGCTGAAAGACCTTGTCGAGCTCACGGTACCCTTCAAAAAAGATGCTCCTGTCTTTGTCTTTCTGACGTTTGCGGTAGGTATATCTGGGCAGCCGCCTGAAGGTGATCATTGAGAAGCCTATCCACCAAAGGAAAACGGTGAGGAATGAGATACGGGCCGGAAGAAAGGGATCGCTGATGCCAAACCAGCCCGGCTTCATGATCATCAACAGGTTGAACAGCAACAATACCACTCCGCCGAGGTAGCCCATGGAGTATCCGCGGGCACTCACCCTGTCCTGGTCTTCGGGTGCACAGATCACCGGAAGGAAAGAGTTGTAATAAACAATGCTGCCGCCATAGCCGATGGTTCCCATGGTAAAGGCAAGTATGCCCAGTTCCACGTTGTCGCTGGTGAAGAAGAACAGGGTTCCGCACGACAGGGCTCCGACCCAGGTAAAAAACTGCATGAACGATTTCCTGCGCCCTGTATAGTCGGCAACCGAGGACAACATGGGGGATAAAAAGGCCACCACAAGGTAGGCTGCGGCAATGGACCAGGAATACAGCACCGTGTTGATTACTTCCTTTCCGAAGAATGTTACGGTATAGTCATCAGGACCTGAACGTGTTACCTGATTGTAATAGATCGGAAAAATGGTGGAGGCGATGGTTAGCTGATAGACCGAATTGGCCCAGTCGTACATTACCCATCCGTTGATCACCTTTTTGTCACCCAGTCGGATGGCTTGATTTCTTTGGGTTTTCTTCAAGGCTGGAAGATTTCAAAAACAGGCTAAAGTATGGAAAATATCAATCACCGGTTTCTCATAAAACAGGTTTTAGCGCAGGAATACGCAACAGTGCCTTATGAAGCAGAAATCTCAGCGGTAATTCGCTATCTGATGTGCTGGAATATCAAATTACCTTTCACTATTGTCCGGCTAAAATTTGGAAAGAATTTGCCACAAAGACACGAGGACTCTAAGTAACACTAAATGAGTAAAATAAATTCGTGAAACCTGTCTGCCTGTGCAAACAGGCAGGCTTGGAGCCGTCGTGTCTTAGTGGCGAAAAAATGAAAGTAAGCAGTCTGTATTTAAATTCTTCTGAAACCCACAGCAATAATGCATTTCGTTTAAATTGCAACTTTTTTCCCGGACAACAGTGATTACCTTTAACAGAATCTTAAAAATCAGAAATTATGACACCATCCCGATACCATCGGGACCCCAAAACACAAATTCTCACCAAAAATATTCAGAACAGATTCCTAAAGAACAGGATTCAATTGGTAAACAAATAGTTGATGCTGCTTGCACAGTAGATAAGAATCCTGGACCTGGACTCCTTGAAAAAGTTTATGATATACGTTTTTTTATGAAAATTATAATGTTTTGAGTAATGGAGATGGTATTATACGAATAGCAAACTAAATAATATGATTAACTCCGGAAGTATGCATGGTCCATTAATGCTAATTATGGCGGTATTGTTTCAGCCGTGAAAATGGTGTGAATTTAACTATATACCTGACTCAGAATAGAATGAATTCTTAAATAATATAAGTTGGCGCTTACTTGGTGCCCTGGTGTATTGGTGTCAAAAAAAATCTCCGGCACATTAAAAAATGAAAATATCCAATCTCAGTTTAACCATTAAAATTCATCAGAATCATCTTCCGATAGGAGTTACTTTTAGGGAATCCGGCAATGAATAACTGATCATCAGACCGGCCGAAAAGCAACTCCGTGAAAAACCGGCACCGATGAATGATGAAGCCTTAACCTGTTACACTACAAACACTACAAATACGACACAATAATGAGTTTTCTCGGAGCACTTTTCGTCGGGATATATTATGTTCTGATGATGATACTGGTAACCTATGCCGCCGGCAACCGTAAAATCGGCAAGCTGAAGGTATTTGTTATCAGTTTGTTTCTGACGCCTTTGGCCGGTTATGTTGCTTACAGAATGTCGGCTCCGGCCGAGTTGTTGCAATATACCCGTTACCGTTGCCCGAAGTGCGGTCTTGATTTCACCGAACCCATGATCGATTGCCCTTATTGCCGTCGCGATGGTGAAGTCTCCAAGCTGCACCCCATGATGATGCAGAGCGTCTGAACAGCCTAAGCGCTGAAAAATCAGTTTATTGCCAGGCTCCGTTTGACGGGGCTTTCTGTGTTGTGGTATATTCTCACATCCGTTTTTCAGATTCACAACAAATGGTTACCTTCGGCATTCATTTACGCTGCCGCTTATGAAACCCATGATGAAAAGAAGAACTGCCATGATGCTCGTGGCATTGTTGATTGTTGGTCTGCCGTTCAGCCTGTTGTATGCACAGCCAGCCGATTCGCTGACTTCAGCCGGCAAAGGAGTGAAAGAGAAAGTGAAGACCGGATTGAGTTTCGGGGCACTCCCGGCTGTTGCTTTTGACTCCGATCTCGGATTTCAGTATGGCTTGCTGGGAAACCTTTTTCAGTATGGCGATGGCACCACCTATCCCGATTACCGTTGGTCGCTTTATGCAGAATGGTCGCGTACCACCAAGGGAAGCGGTATCAACCAGCTCTTCTTCGATTCAAAATACCTGTTGCCACACCAGATCAGGGTAACGGCTGATTTCAGTTTTCTGACCGAAAGAGCCCTCGATTTCTACGGATTCAACGGGTACAATGCTGAGTATAACGCTGCTTTTGAAGACGATACGGATGATGATTATATCTCCCGTGTTTTCTACAGGCATGAGCGGAAACTTGGAAGGATCACAGTGGATTTTCAGGGAAAAATCAAAGAATTGCCGCTCCGCTGGCTTGTGGGCTACGGCTACTTCAATACACAGATCGGTTCAGTAGATGTTGACCGCCTCAACAAAGGACGCGATGAAGCCGATAAACTGCCTGAAGTTGACGGACTGTATGATCTCTATGCAGACTGGGGGATTATTCCCCGGCAGGAAACAGACGGTGGAACCCATCATTTTATCAAAACGGGTCTTGTATTCGACACCCGCGACAACGAGGCCAATCCCAACAGGGGTCTTTGGGCAGAGGTTGTGCTGATGACAGCACCCCGTTTCATGGGCAACACCGAAACAGCCTATACCAAACTGGCCGTCACCCACCGGCAGTACCTCACCCTCATGAAGGAGAAACTTACATTTGCTTACCGCATCGGCTGGCAGGGCACCATCGACGGGGATGTTCCGTTCTACATGCAACCATACATGGTCAACACCTTTACACGTACCACCAAAAATGATGGTCTCGGCGGCGCCAGGTCGCTCAGGGGGATTTTGCGCAACCGGGTGGTGGGCGAAGATTTTACCTATGGTAATTTTGAGTTCCGCTACAAGTTCTGGAAATTCTACCGTTGGAAGCAGAATTTCTATTGTTCACTCAACCTGTTTACCGATACCGGCATGCTGACCCGGGAGTCGGAACTCAACCTCAGCGGCGTCCCGGCTGAAGACCTGCAAACCTACTTCAGCAGCGAAAGCCAGGGATTGCATACCTCCTACGGAGCCGGACTGCGGATAGCCATGAACCAGAATTTCATCGTTGCCGTGGATTATGGAATGGCCGGCGACAAACGCGATGGCGACAGCGGACTCTACATCAACCTCGGGTTTTTATTTTAGTACATGGCATAGGGCCTGGAGCATTGAGCCTGTCTGACTGCCGTCAGAGCAGGCAGGCCCGCCTCCTCTTCGTTACGTCGGGTAAACATGGTGCAAGGTGCAAGGTGCATGGTGCATGGTGCATGGTGGCTGAGTGTTTTTCGGGAAGAAGGATGAATAGGAGCAGGATGATGTTTCCGAAAAATGTATCGAAAAGCCTGGTGGCTGAGTGTTTTTCGGGAAGAAGGATGAATAGGAGCAGGATGATGTTTCGGATAAAATTATAGAAGCC
>CALMDN010000366.1 GCA_937864935.1 uncultured Bacteroidales bacterium | reverse complement strand
TATAGCTGTAAGCACCGGTTCCGCCGGAAGCCACCAGCGTGACGGTTGCAGAACCACCAAAACAGGAGATCGGGGTGGTGACACTGGCTGACGCTGCAATGTCGGTTGGCTGGGTAACATTCAGGGTGCCGCTTTTTTCGCAAAGGTTGGCATCCCTTATACTCCATGCATAGGCTGTTCCAGCCGGGATATTGGTAAAGACGCCGTTGCTCTGGGTAACTCCGTTGAAGGTATAGCTGTAAGCACCGGTTCCGCCGGAAGCCACCAGCGTGACGGTTGCAGAACCACCAAAACAGGCGATCGGGGTGGTAACACTGGCTGACGCTGTAATGTCGGCAGGCTCCCCCACCGTCACCGTCCCCGTTACCGGCGGACATCCGCTGGCATCAGTTACACTGTAGGTATAGATATTGGCCGGTCTGGTGAAAACTCCTGTGGTATTTGTCTCTGAACCAATGGTATAATTCAGTGTTCCGGTGCCACCGGTATAGGCAATGGTGATGGTTCCATTACCGCCATAACACAAGGCGTCGGTGGCTGTGGCGCTGACCAGGGTTGGAACAGGATACCCGCTCACCTGCCCGTTGATGTAGTAAGTTGATTGGGGGGAATCATTCAGGATTGGCTCACCTGTAGGACCCCCATATTCGCAGGATGTCCCGATATCAATCCAGTTAAGACCGGTTGAACCTCCCAGGTAAGTGAAATTTAATGTAACCAGCGTTGTATTGAAAGGATAGGTAACCCCGTTGGGATTGGATGAGAAACCTCCGATGTATACACTTCCGGGTGTTGATGTTCCGTTAATGGTTAAGGGGTATCCAGCATTGTTTACTGCCGAAACATAGGTCAATGCCGAAGTGTTATAATCCAATCTCAATGAGACCGAACCAATTGTATTAAAATTGTTTACTGTAACTGGCACGCTGATATTTGAGCCGGGACAAGCTCCAATATTTGGTACTACCGTTGTCGGAGCATAGTCCTGAAAGGTTACTGAACCAGGAAAATAGAAATCTGAGAAAGGGCTGTCATTCAGAAAAGCTGAAAGGCCGGAAAAATAAATATTTGAATAATCATCTGTATCCCAGGTAACCGGAGATACGCCACTGGTCACTTTAGTAAAATGAAGGTTGAAAACTACAGAATTATCTGGAATCGTCATCCCGGGTGAGGTAAACCAACCAAAGGTAATTGAACCCGGTGTTGCAATGTTATACGTTAACCCGGTACCCATAAGTAGTGGGCCTGTGGTAACTTCTGTCGCGGTCATAATGGCCGGATTATAGTGTAATGTCAATAAAGCACTTGCAACATCGTTGAAATCTACAACGGTAATGGGAAGAATTACCGATGTACCGGTTGAGGCTATATTGCCGACGGTGGAGATGGGTGCATCCTGTGCAAAAATCCTTGGTGCAGCAGTGAACAGCAGGATAAATAGAATAAAAGTAGTTTTTTTCATGTTATGAGTGTTTTAGTTTTCTTGCTGGAATGATAATTCGTTTCGGGCTCATTTTTTATTCATGCTAATGATCGCAAACAACTTTAATTGTACTGATCATCAGGTTATTGTCAGTTTGAAGTTTCAGGCTAAGTAAATAGATACCGGATACAAGATTCCTTGTATTCAATTTTACGGATTGATTTCCGGTACTGTATATGTTATCATTAAGGCAATACACTTTTTCTCCAACAAGGTTCTGTAAAGTGATTGCAAGCTTACCCATGGAAGGGATATTGAAATTCAGAACCAATTCTTCGGTGAAGGGGTTCGGGAAGGCCAGGAGGTTCATTTGATGGGTATTTGCTGATATTCCGACAGGTAACAATACTGTCAAAAATGCTTCTCCGTCGGAAATTACTTCAGGCAGACAAACTCCCTGCACTACACAACGGTAGTGAGTGCCATTCAACGATATGGGGGGATTAATGATTCTTAAAGAGTCGGTTAAAACACCTGTATATAAACTATTCTCAGAAAGATCGTACCATGTACCATTGTATTCCTGCCACCGGTAGGTAAGGCCATCACCGGTTGCTGACAGGGTGAAAACTGCCTCTCCCTGACCGGCAAAAACAGCCGGTGGACTGTAAGGCTGTGATACTAATTGAGGGGGCGAAAACACTGTAACAGGTAGGGGTTCGGAATTTTGTCCGTCTCCACAACTATTTGATCCGCATACCACTACCATTCCGCTGGTTGATGCAGGCCCAAAGTTCACCCCGATGATGTTGGTATTCATTCCGGAGACGATGGTTGCTCCATAAGGCAATGACCAATTGTAGTTTATTGCACCGACAATAGGCTGAACAGCATAGGAAACCGGGTTCTGTTCCCGGCAAACTTCCTGTTGCCCGGTGATAAGTCCGGCAGCCTGCGGTGGTATTGTTGATGCTACTGTCAGACTTGAAGCAATACCATTTCCGAATTGGTTGGTTCCATATACTGATATCTCACCAGATACCGGAGTGGGTCCAAAATCCACCAGGATCGAATGGGTATTCTGCCCTGAGATGATAACTGCTCCATCAGGTAAGCTCCAGACATAGCCGGTGGCGTATTCAATAACCGGAATGGAATATTCTACGGAGGTAGCGCCTGTGCAAACCAAAGCAGGACCGGAAACTGGTCCTGCACCACCCGGTAAAGCATTTTCAGAAACAGAGCCATTGGTATAAAATGATTCCTGAGGCGAATCATTTAAAAGTGGGTAGGAAGGGAGTGAACCAGCGTAGTTACAGGAAAGTCCGTCGTCTATCCAGTTGAGCTCAGTAAAGCCGCCCTGGTAGTTAAAATTCAATGTGAACAAATCAGTATTATCTGCTAGCGATACAGCAGTATCCCCCATTGGAACTATGCCGGAAACCTGAATCGTGCCAGGTTCGCTGCCTTCAATCAAAAGACCAGGAAAACCTGCGTTGTTTTCATAAGAAAGATACGACAATACAGAAGGGTCATACAGAAGTCTGAGCGAAAACGAACCAATCATCTGAAAATTACTTACCGTAACAGGAATACCTACATTGGTGCCGGCTAAAGCAGCCAGGGAGGGAATGGTTGTAACAGGAGCATCGGGGGATTGAAATACAAGACTTCCATTGAAATAGTAATCCCCGGTTGGACTGTCGTGCAGAATAGTGTAACTTCCATCACTATAGTTGCAGTAATAGCCATCATCAAACCACTGAATGAATGACAAACCATTACCTGCTTTAGAGGC
>CALMDN010000365.1 GCA_937864935.1 uncultured Bacteroidales bacterium | reverse complement strand
TGCTTTGTAATCTTTTTGTGTACCGAAGAAACAGATTTTACCCGGTTTTTGATCATGTATTTCAAACCCAGGCGGTTCAGTTCGTTTCTTATAGGCAGCAGAAAATCGCTGAAAAACTGCTCATTGTCAATCACCGACTGCTGAATTCTGGCATTCAGCTTTTCATAGGTCTCCGGTTCTGAATATCTGAGCGAACGCTCATCCAGTTCAGCATTGATTTTGTATAAACCCAAGCGGTGGGCCAGCGGTGAATAGAGGTTTGAAGTCTCCAGAGCCACGGATGACTGTTGTGCGGGCAGCAAGAGGTGGATGGTGCGCATGCGGTGGAGCCGGTCGGCCAGCTTGATCAGCACGGCCCGCACATCCCCGGTAATGGAAAGCAGCAGGCTGATGAAGTTTTCAGAGTTGTCGGGCAGGCGGTCTGTCGGCAGGCTACCGATCCTGAGAAAGCCTTTCACAATGTCGCTGATTTCGTTTCGCTTCTGCTCTCCGGCCGGCAATTCCTGACGTATAGTCTCCGGATCCACATCGTGCAGCAGGGCGGCAAGCACCGATGTCAGGCCGAGTTTCATCTCCGTGGCAACAATCATGGCCACATCCACTGCATGCAGGAAAAACGGCTCCGAGTCTGATTTCAGTCTGTTGGTATGATATTTAACGAGCAGCCTGAATGCTGCTTTCAGCAACTGGCTGCTTTCCTGATCCGGCAAGGGGCCCAGGGCCTTCACAATCCTCCTGAAGGCTTCCCGTGCCTGCTGCAACTCCCTGTTTCCTGTTTCCTGTTCCATCGTTGGTATTGACAAGTGCAAAATTAATCCATCGGTTGGTCGCAGCGACCTCTACCCGACAAAAAAAAGCCCCGGACATCGACCAGGGCTTTTTTCTCCGTATTGATGACAATCTATTTCTGCGCGGGATTGTCAAGATTTTTGGGGCCCTGTTTGGGTTTCTGAGGTTCGGCAATGGCATCCCTCATCCGGGTGTCAGCCTGAATGTTCTGAAACTTATAATAATCCATCAGTCCGAGGTTTCCGCTGCGGAACGATTCAGCAATGGCTCTGGGGATCTCGGCTTCGGCTTCAATTACCTTTGCCCGGGCTTCCTGGGCTTTGGCCTTCATCTCCTGCTCATTGGCAACGGCCATCGCACGGCGCTCCTCTGCTTTCGCCTGGGCAATGTTTTTATCGGCAAAAGCCTGATCCATCTGCAGCTGGGCACCGATGTTCTTTCCTACGTCAATATCGGCGATGTCGATAGACAAAATTTCAAATGCTGTCCCGCTGTCAAGTCCCTTCGATAAAACCACCTTGCTGATGGAGTCGGGATTTTCGAGCACACTCTTGTGTGAATCTGAGGATCCGATGGATGAAACAACGCCTTCTCCAACCCTGGCCAGGATGGTTTCTTCTCCGGCACCTCCGACCAGCTGGCGGATGTTGGCCCTTACGGTAACCCTTGCCTTGGCAATCAGCTGAATACCATCTTTTGCAACGGCGGCAATGGGCGGGGTGTTGATTACTTTCGGATTAACCGACATCTGAACGGCTTCAAACACATCACGGCCGGCAAGGTCGATGGCGGTGGCTGCCTTGAAGTTGAGGGGAATGTTGGCTTTGTCGGCAGATATCAGCGCATTGACTACCAGTTTTACCCTTCCACCGGCCAGATAGTGGGCTTCCAGCTCATCACGTGAGATGGAAAGACCGGCCTTGGTGGCATTGATCATGGCCGTTACAATCACTGAAGGCGGAACTTTTCTCCAGCGCATGAAAACAAGCTGAAGCAGCGAAACCCTGACGCCTGACAACAGGGCTGAAAACCACAGCCCGACGGGGATGAAATAGAAGATCACCCATAATCCAAACAATGAAGCTATACCGATAGCTACAATTACCAAAAAGCCTTGTTCCATGTTATTACGATTTAAGTTTTACGAATATTTTGTTGTCAAAAATCTGTGTAACCACAATTTCCTGTTCGTGATCAATGAAATCACCATTGGTGTGTACCTCGAAAAATTCGCCGTTGATGAGGGCCTTTCCGGAGGGGGTGATGCGGGAGACCGACTTCCCGGCATCTCCGGGATGCACCTTCTCTGTATCAATTTCGTTTACTTTGCCACTGATTTCCGTTTTCAGCATCAGTCTGTTCCAGGTATCCGACTTGAAAGCCAGATAGCCGGAAATTACCGTAAGCAGCGCAGTTCCGGCCAAAATAAGGTGACCGGTCTGGTTGCCGTAAACATGGTAACCTTCCCAAACAGCAAAAACCATCAGGGCGAAGCCGGCTATGCCCACCACGGTGGTGCCCGGAATCACGAGGATTTCAAGCAGGATGAACAGCAGTCCGGCAACAATAAGGATGACAATCAATGTAAGTGACATATCCGATGGTCAAGGATGAATTGATTATTCACAAAAATAGTCAGATAATCGGCATGTTTTACTCAGCCACAAAATATTTCTCTGCTTTGGGGATGTATGCCCTGATCTCTTTGATCCTGTTTTCACTTCCGGGGTGTGTACTCAGCAATTCCGGCGGAGCAGAGCCGGGGATTGCCGCCATGTCTTCCCAGAAACTGAGGGCCCTTTCGGGCCGGTAACCGGCCATGGCCATAAAGACCATCCCGAGCTTATCGGCTTCGTATTCATGGGTCCTGGAATAGGCCAGGGTACCCAGGGTTGAACCAACACCATAAGCGAGGTTAAAGAGTTCGCGGGTCTGTGCCGGCTGCTGCTGCAGGGCCACATCAAGCGAAACACCCCCCAGTACCACCGCCAGTTGCTGACTCAGGCGCTCCCCGCCATGGTTGGCGACTGCATGGGCGATTTCATGACCCATCACAACGGCCAGTCCGGCTTCATCTTTGGTAAATGGCATAATACCGGTGTAAACCACCACTTTCCCACCCGGCAAACACCAGGCATTCACCTCCTTGCTGTCGACCAGGTTGAACTCCCAGTTGTAGGAAGCCGCCTTATCGGCCATTTTGTTCTCATTGAGAAACCTGATGACTGCGGCTGAAATTCTCGAACCCACTTTTTTCACCAGCTCAACCTGCGGATTGCCGGCCGGCAGCGGGGGATTATCCCTGAGAAATTCCTGGTAAGTCGTGAGGCTCATTCCACTGATCATGCTGCCGGGCACCACATTGAACTGTCTGCGGCCGGTTACCGGTACCACAGCGCACGATACGGTCAGCAGAAATGCAGTGAAAATTGCCGGTATGCTCAGTTTCATATGTCTGCGGCAGGTTATTCTATGGAAACCGTGAGTTTGCGGTTGATCATTTCATTGTATTTCGGCAACAATTCATTCAGGGTTCCCGAAAGCACACCGCATTTTCCCTTGTAATGTACAATGAGGGTGATCTGCTCGGCCTGAACAGAATCCAGT
>CALMDN010000364.1 GCA_937864935.1 uncultured Bacteroidales bacterium | reverse complement strand
GGCAACGGCAGGATCAAGTTTCCGATCAACGAGCCGGCCGAAGGTAAAAAACGCTCACAGGTGGAAGAATACCTCGACTTCTACGGATGTTCCGGGGTTCAGCATGTGGCAATGGCAACCGACGACATTTTGTTCACGGTAGGCGAACTCAGAAAACGTGGCATTGAATTCCTCAGGGTACCCGACACCTACTACGATTCGGTTCTCAACCGTGTCGGGAAAATTGACGAAGAGATACTGGCACTCAAAAAGCTCGGAATCCTGGTCGACAGAGACGATGAAGGCTACCTGCTGCAGATTTTCACCAAGCCGGTTGAAGACCGTCCGACTGTTTTCTATGAAATCATTCAACGGAAGGGAGCCAAATCCTTTGGGAAAGGCAATTTCAAGGCTTTGTTCGAATCCATTGAACTGGAGCAGGTTAAAAGGGGGACACTCTGATTTTAGATTGCGCCTGCCTGTCCTGACGACAGTCAGACAGGGATTGCGCCTGTCTGTCCTGACGACGATCAGACCGGGATTTCGTCTGCCTGTCCTGATGACAGTCAAGGCTGGGATGTCAGTTTGCAAATGCCATT
The DNA here is from genome assembly GCA_937864935.1 of uncultured Bacteroidales bacterium. Lineage (GTDB taxonomy): Bacteria > Bacteroidota > Bacteroidia > Bacteroidales > Lentimicrobiaceae > Lentimicrobium. The sequence goes on along the minus strand of CALMDN010000364.1, from coordinate 8,435 downwards.
CCTGACGAAAACCAGGAACAGATTTGGGGATTCTTTTTCCAAACTTCAGTTATTACTTAACTTTTTACTTTAGACATTTTACTTTTGACTTTATTTTAAATGATGAAATCCTGGATTGACATCCCTGAAAAGAGCGACTTCCCGCTTGAAAACCTGCCCTATGGCATCGCTGAGATTGCAGCCGGCAAGGTAAATGCAGTTTCCCGCATCGGCGATTATGTTGTCGATCTTGAAAAACTTGAATGGCTTCATGTTTTTGATGATCTGGCTTTCGATTATAAAGGGGTGTTCAGTAAGGATACCCTGAATGAATTCATTGAGATGGGGCGTGAAGCGCACCTCGCCATCAGGCGGAGGATTCAGGAGGTTTTCAGTGAAGGCTGTTTTAAAGACGACGATGATGAGCTGTTTGCAGCGATCAGGGCCAGCGCATTGCATCACATCAGCGGCATCAGGATGCTGATGCCGGTGAAAGTGACCGATTACACTGACTTTTATTCAAGCATCGAACATGCCACGAATGTCGGCAAAATGTTCCGCGACCCGGCCAACGCCCTGCTCCCCAACTGGCGGCACCTGCCGGTCGGTTACCACGGGCGTGCCTCTTCCATCGTGGTATCCGGTACCGACATTCACCGTCCGAAAGGGCAAACCCTCCCAACCGGAGCTGACAAACCTGTTTTCGGACCATCAGCCATGGTTGACTTCGAGCTGGAGATGGCTTTTGTGGTCAGTAAAACCACCGAACTGGGAAGCAGTATTCCGGCGGCTGATGCAGAAGAGGGTATTTTTGGCTTTCTCCTGTTCAACGACCTCTCGGCCAGGGACATACAATCGTGGGAATACGTCCCCCTGGGGCCCTTTTTATCAAAGAATTTCGGTTCAGTGGTTTCGCCCTGGATTGTGACCCTTGAAGCGCTGGAGCCATTCAGGGTTCAGGGTCCTGAGCAGGATCCGGAAGTACTGCCCTACCTGAAAACCAGCGGACTGAGAAATTTCAACATACAGCTTGATGTTCTGATAAAACCGGAACAGGGCAATGAAAACCTGGTGTGCCGCTCCAATTTCAGGTACATGTACTGGAACATCTGCCAGCAGCTGGCACATCATACCGTCAACGGTTGTAACATCACTGCAGGAGATCTTTACGCCTCAGGCACCATCAGCGGACCGGAGCCCGGTTCCTACGGATCGATGCTGGAGCTTACCTGGCGTGGCTCCAACCCCATCCGCCTCAGCGACGGGTCGGAACGTAAATTCCTGAACGACCACGATACCGTAATCATCCGGGGATATGCCGAAAACGAACATCTCAGGGTAGGTTTCGGAGAGTGTGTGACCACCATTCTGCCGGCCCGGCAGTGAAACCCGGACCGATTTCTTCTGACCAGACGATGCATTATTGCGTTGTCACTGATTACGAGGATTATAAACAATTCTGACTGTACAGAGCATTTTACTTTGAGCTGACAAACCTATGTTCAAGACTTTCGACCCTTCCCAAATGGCGCATTCAGACCTTCATCGTCTGATGCTGGGAGCGATAGCACCCAGGCCCATTGCCTTTGCCAGCACCGTGGATGCCGACGGCAACCCCAACCTGGCTCCGTTCAGTTTTTTCAATGCTTTCGGGGTAAATCCGAGCACCATCATTTTCAGCCCTTCGCGCAGGGGGCGCGACAACACCACCAAAGATACTTTTAACAACCTTAAGGAAGTGCCGGAGGTAGTTATCAATGCGGTTACCTATGCCATGGTGGAGCAGGTAAGTCTGGCGAGCACTGAATTCCCGAAAGGGGTGAATGAGTTTGAGAAAGCAGGATTTACCATGCTTTCCTCTGAAAAAGTAAAGCCTTTCCGCGTGGGAGAATCTCCTGTACAGTGGGAATGTAAGGTGAGGGAGCTCATAGAAACCGGAACCGGTGGCGGCGCAGCCAATCTGGTTGTGTGTGAAGTGCTTCTTGTTCACATTGCCGGCACTGTGCTCACACCAGCCGGAGGCATTCATACACCGGAACTTGACCTTGTCGGACGGATGGGGGGTGACTATTATGTCAGGGCCCACGGCAATGCATTGTTCGAAGTTGAAAAACCACTCACCAGACCTGCCATCGGCATCGATACCCTGCCCTTCAGCCTCAGAAACAGCCCCTTGCTGACAGGAAACGAACTGGGTAAACTCGGATCCTCAGAGCGGGTACCTTCGGGCGAAGAAATGGATGCTGCCGGCAACCTCCCTGAGGTGAAAGCAATACTGGATAACAGACTTCTGACGCTGGAGGCAAAAACCGAGAAGCTTCATTTCATCATCCGGAATTTGCTGGCTTCGAACCGCAAACAGGAGGCACTGGCCATAGGGTACCATGAGCCGGAGAAGTGAATATTAAAGTAAAAACTCAAAATTCAAAGTTTACCCGACGTAACGAAAGTGAAGGCGGGCCTGCCTGACTGCCGTCAGAGCAGGCAGGTTCAAAGCTCTAAGTTATAATTGCCAGACTTATAGCTTGAATAATTGTTCACAATATCGACTTCAGCCGACTATATTAAAACTACCGGTAGGACCAACACCCAGGATTATAAATGCTGCTCCTGTTTCAGGATGATGAACGCGGCCTTACCAGGCCGGGGTGTTGAAATTCAGCTTGCTCTTAAGGTATCCGGATACAGGGATATTATCCGGAACAAGAGGGAAACAGCCGGAAAAAAATATTAACTTTCCTAAAAAAAGAAAACCCGGCCAATCACAACCGGGTTTCCCAACCAAATCCACAAACAATAACAGCTTACAACCGCTGATATTCAAACTTTGGATAGCCTTTCCTGCCCTGATTGTCGTAGAAATCGACAAATCGCAGCTTGAAATAAAAGCCATCTGTATTTTTAATGATATAAACCATTTCCGGAATCACTTCATAGGTAACATCACCTGAAGTGACATCGCCTTTCAGTTTTTTCCATTCGTAACCTATTACATCCTGCCGGGTGGAGAGCACCCTGCTTTCTGCAGCTTCCCTGTCGATCTGCTCAAAGGGTGTAATGGAGTCCATGACGGCCGAAACCAGGGTATCGTTGATCAGCACTCCGGTAACCAGGTAAGGATATTCTTCCCCTTCATCGGTAAAGAGCATGGTTGTGTATTGGGTAAACAGCAGATCCCAGCTTTCAGCCGGGGGAACCGGCTGGGTTTCCAGCTGGCCGGTATCGAATGACATAACCACCAGTTCGGGCCCCTGCTGCCGGGTAAATTCAAAGGTGCGTTCGTCGGCTCCGTTGAGTTTTGCAATCCGCACCCGGACTTTACCAGTGGCCGGATCAATGGATGGCTGAATTTTAAGATAACCGGCCGGTAGTCCTTCTTCATTCAGCCCACGGTCAACCAGCAACACCTCATTGAGGCTTACAGGCCCCTCAGGAGTCTCCTCCCACCACTTCCCGACAGCATTCAGCCGGGGATCTCCGTCAGAACTGTCAAAAGTCCATTCAAACCCTTCGGTTGTATAGGTTACATCAAATGCATCAGACCCGGTATGGGCAATGCTGATAAAACGGGCGGTATTCAATACCAGGGTATAATCCCCCTCGGTACAGGAAAGGCCCAGATCCCAGCTATCTTTGCTATTGGTGCTCACGATTGTTCCTTCAGAGAGCTTCAGATAAGTCTGTATACTGTAATCGGACATCATCTCAACCACGATCTCTGATACATCGCCGGGTGATACCGGAATCACCTGTTCGTCTTCCTTAAAACAGGAGGTAAGCAGACCTAGTAAAAGCAACAGACCCAGGCTATTTCTTTTTCTCATCTTTCTGAAAAACATAAGTAATTTTAACAAAAACAGTCCTACCCCAGGCTACCGGCACTGAGCTGCCCCCTTCACTGTGAATTCCTCCGGATGCGCCGGTTGAAGTAATGTTCTTCACATCCAGGATGTTTCGCAGTCCGGTACTCACAGAAAGCCTTTCCTTGTAAAATGATTTCAATACCGAGAAATCGAGGTTGTGATAGGCCTCCTGGTAAGCAACCGTTATCTGATCTTCTCCGGTAATGTAAAGCAGGGGCGTACGACCAGTGAATTTGTAGGCCGCAGTCAGGTGCAGATCGATGTTATCCATCCGGCACGTAACATCCAGTCCAGCTTCGGGGGTCCAGTAAAGCTTGTGCTGATCTATACCTTCATTGCCGGATAAAATACCGGTGGTACCCCAGCCAACCCGGAGGTCGAACATCGGATAGAGTGAACTGCGCAGGGATGCCGTGTAACCGAGGGTCCTGGTCTGCTCAACATTGTAGTAGGTATACTGCAGATCGTTTTCGGCACCAAGCACAGGTAGGAGGTTGATCTCATCACGGATTTTGTTGTAGAATAACTTCACTTCGGTCTCTGTGGCATACGTGGTTTTCTCAATGCGGTGCGACACCTGAAACTGAAGGTTCTCTGAATATTCGGGCAGAAGCTCCGGGTTGCCCTTTATGTCGTGGTTTGAATCAACAAACGACATATACAACTCCTTGAGGGTTGGTGCCCTGAACCCTTTTGCATAGGATGCCCGGAAGACAAAACCCTTGTAGGCACCACCTTTCAGGTGCATGGCATATACCAGCGGCGCATCGAAGCGGTTGTTCCGGATAAACCTCATTCCGGGCTGTATGGCCAGCCACGTAAAAGGAGTGTACTGAAATGTCGCAAACACACCGACATCGGTAATGCTGTGACTTCCGTTGTCAAGCCGGTCACCGGCACCCCATTCGTGGGTTACGTCATACCCGAACTGTGAACCCAGTTTCCCTGAGCCCGTCCTGAGCGAGTACATGCCTCTCGAAAGAAATGAACCAAATCCGGTGGTGTCGTATTCCAGCGGCCATTTCTCAGGTACAGAAAGATCGTTGAAGTAAAGCGTACGCACCCGGTTATACATCGACAATGAATTGCTTACCGACAATGGATTGGGTCCTTTGGTAGCAAAATCAACCTTGGCGGTATACCTCCTGGTCCCGAAATGGTTGTCGAATGCTTTGTAATAATATGGTGCTGAAGCTGAGCCCCTGACCAGCAGCAACTCATCAAAAAAGCTGAACCTTGAGTTTATAACCGCTTTCTTAAGCATCAACCGGTAGTCAAAGTCGATGATTACCTGTCTTTTGGGTTTCCAGAGGCTCTCTCTTCCGTCCTCCACAGGAGAATAGCCGGCAAAGAAGTTGCGGGCTGCCTGAAGTCCGACCGCGTGCTTGCCTCTGCTCAGGCTGAAACCAGCGTTAAAATCTATTTTCCCCACCGATTCAAGATAGGTACCGGCATTGGCCGTGAAGGATTTTCCGGGCAACTCATTGGTGATGATGTTGATCACACCCGCCATGGCATTGCTGCCATAAATCACCGACATCGGCCCTTCAATGATTTCAATCTGTCTGGCGTTCTGCACATTCACCTGACTCAGATCGACACTACCGTTCAGGCGGCCGATGATGGGAACGCCATCAACCAGGATTTTTACATGCTCACCAGAAAGGCCTTGCAAACTCATTCCCGTGCCCAGGGATGCATCCTGTGAGAACCGGATGTTCATCTGGTTCCGCAATACACTGGTAAGATCGGTAACCGCTGCCCTGCGCAACTGCAGCTGATTGATTACATTCACGCGGTACAACGATTTATCGGCACTGCCTGGATTGTATTGTGCAGTAACCACCACTTCATCCAGGGAGAAGACCTCCGGAAGCAATTGCAGCCGGGGTTTGTCGCCGGGAAGAAGGGTATCGGTCAAGGCCTGATAGCCCACATAGGTAACCTGAACCTGCACGGGCACACTGAGGGCATACCTCACAAAACCATCGAAATCAGAAACATAGAAGCGTGATGCAGTTGTGCCCAGTTCAACAATCTTTACATGGGCGTAAGCTACCGGTTTCCCTGTTCTGGAATCTGTTATGCGAAATCCTTCCTGCTGCGCTGTTGCCATAACAGTCAGCAGGAAGAATATGCATGCAGACAGCAAAGATGCCTTCAGATTCATTTTACAACCGATACTTTGTGTGTAGTTACCGAACCCTCGCTTATGGTTTTCAGAATATAGGTACCGGTCGCCAGACCATCAACATCCAGGGTGGTTTTACCCGACAACCCGAGGGTCTGCTCTTTCAGCAAACGTCCGTTCAGGTCGTAAAGGCTGGCTGTGCCTGAAGTGCTTCCCGGCATCCGTTCAATGTTGATTACCCTGCTGGCCGGATTGGGATATACGGCAATGTCAGTCAGTTGATTGTCAGAAACTGACAATGTTGATAACAAAGTGGTTGTGAATGTTGCAATTCCCGTTGATGAGCCGGTGAAACTGTCGAAGGTCAGTTTGTACACTGCGCCGTCCTGATCCTTGATGAAATACATGAGGGTATCCACAATGACATACTGAAAACTGCCCATATCAAAATATTTCCAGTCATGGCCGATGATATCGTCCCCATTGTCGAAATTGAGCACACTCCAGTCAGAAAAATTGGGGTCTGTGGTAGCAACCCTGACAGCAGAATCGGCATTATTGGTTAATACACCTACGACAGGATAAGGGGTATTCTGAACAACGGCATAATACTTTGTGAAGAGTATGTCCCAGCTGCCGGCTGCCGGCTCGCGGTCGACGATACCATTGACAAAGGAATAAGCCATGAACATGCGGTCATTCTGAGGGTTAACTTCAAGCATTACAGTTTGATCCTGTGTGCCGTCGATCAGGGCAAAACGAATCTCGTATTTGTTCAGGCTTGAATACTTGCGTACGATATTCAGTTTTCTGAGAATCCCATCGGGTGTTTTAATCAGGAAGAGTGAGTCGCCGACCACATCGTGTGTGGTAGAGCTGTAAACACCCCATCCATAGTCGGGATGTCCTTTCTGGTAGCGGTTGAATGAGCCGTTTTCAAAATCAGAAGCATCGTTGTACATGCGTGGCCAGGTACTGAAGCCGGTGGTATCGAAACTATCCCAGCCTGCAGCATCTGTCCATGGGTAGGAATAAAGTTCCACTCCGGCACCATCGTTTGTGATGATACCTGCACTGAATGCATTGGTATAAAAGGCAATATCCCACAACGAACGGGGGGAGGATTTCACTTCTCCGTTTTTAAGTGAATAAAATACTTCGTTGGCATACTGTGGCCCCATTTCGATGGATCCGCTGGTCTGTGCCTGGGTTTTGTTAACCATGAAAACGCAGAATACTGCAATTGAAAGGAAGAAAGTAGTTGTTTTAGTTCTCATAACAAGGGTGTTAAATAAATTCAAACGGATTACCGCTGTCGCTGGAATTGGTGCTGAAGAGCAGCAACTCACAACCAGACAAACTGGTAAATAAAAAAGTTGATTGAAAAAGAAGAGGCTGAACCGGATCAGGCAGCAGGCGGGGCCCTCAGACCATGGCCCGAAAGGGATTCTCCTTCAGACAGGATGCTCTGAAGTGTAACAGCACCGGTGTTGATATGAAACACCATCGGTTCCGGAAGCAATACCTGCTGCTGACTCTCACAGGCATCCAGTGAAAAGGAGATTACCGGAAGATCCGCTGAAATCTGCTTCTCCTCACGTTTTGCCAGAACTCCCTGAGGCATCAGGGTGCGACCGAAGATGTGGTGCTGGTGAAAGTTGATGATTGAACCAAGGTAAATCCAGAAGACAAAGAAAGCCGTTGCCAGGGTGGCAAGCTTCAGCGTATTACCTGTGATTGTCCTTCTGTTCATTGTGCGAGCCGGAAAGGAGAAAATTGCAATTCCCGCCTTTTGGTACCGCAAAGATAATTTTTATACCATTCTGAATACCAAAATTTAAGCAAAACTGCGATATATCATGTTTTAAACGATCATAAGTTCATAAATACATAGATATAAAGCAATATACAAATGTAGCCCCTGAAGCAAGAGGCACGCATTCAAACATTTAGAAAAGAAACCATCGTCAGTTTGAAAAAAGAAGAAAGGCCATGTTGTTCAACCCTTTTGGATAAAGATGACACTGCCCGAAAAGAAAATACGGTGATCTAACCGGATTTTTTAAACTGAAATCACACAAACACCGTTCAGGCAAACAAAGCGAGTCCATCATCAATCAGGTTGGTGAGGGAAGGATCTGCTGCTTTCAGTTGTCCGAGTCGTGCAATGACCGGACCTGTCAGTTCATCCTTCCCTGAATTGTTCTTCAGGAGCTCATGCAATTCCAGCAACAACAGCCAGTCTGTTTTCGGTGAAGAGAGGATTTTATTGCTCACTACCCGGAGTTCATCAGCCGAGGGGCTGCTTTTCCTGAGTTCGCGTATTATACTGTAGTGGTTGTGCAATGCTGTGGCCTGCTGGTCGTAAACAATTTTATGGGTCCGTTCTGCGGGAGCAGGGAAAGTAAAACCGAAGGCTTCAGGATCGGCAGGACCGGGCCAGGCTGAGGTTACTGTGCTGC
>CALMDN010000363.1 GCA_937864935.1 uncultured Bacteroidales bacterium | reverse complement strand
GCGCAACTTCTTGTCGGAATACAAAGCGTTAAAGTGTTTGCGGTAACTTTCGTGGTCCCCGTAAACACAGCAGTATCCAGTATGGTCATCTGAAAGCATATCGCCATAATCAGTATGCGGGTCAACGATGGCGAAAACCGGTTTTTTCAGATTGTAATATGCGAGTGTGCGGGAGGGTGTATTGGGAATGGTGAACTTTTCGTTGAGTGAGATCAGACCAACATCTGCTACCATGGCCAGTTTTTCATAGTCAGCCCTCGGCAGATAATCGAAAACAAGGATATTCGCAAGTTTTTCTTCTTTGATCCTGTCTTCAAGATATTTCTTGTGCGTTCCTTTTCCTACCACGAGGATGGTCAGGTCCTGCTTATCGGTATTGAGTTTCACCAGATCGATCAGGTTATCCACCTTTTGTGAAATGCCCAGGGTGCCTCCGAAAAGCACAACGAACCTGCCGGTCAGCCCGTATTTTTCTCTGATATCTGATTCACTCATATCAGGAATAGCTGTCGCTTTGTTCCAGTTAGGAAGGATGTGAAGTTTTTCAGCCTTTACTTCGGGGTTGTGCCGGAGGATGTATTCCACATTGCCCCTCGTCATTGCCCCAATGGTATCCGCCACGCGGTAAAGTGCTTTCTCCTGCCTTCTGAAATACAGATACAAAGGATTCCGCTTGCTCATAAATCCGACATCCACCGCATTCTGCGGGAATATATCCCTCAGGATAAGATAGACTTTTGCCTGGTTCTGCTTTTTCAGGGAACGGGCTATTCCCGTGAGTGTGATCGGCGGGGTTGGCGTAACGATCAGGTCGAACTTCCTGCCGGAATAAAAATTCCGCAGAGCCCTGCGGTATTGAAAGGGCATCAGCAGGTTGGCGATCCCCTTGGCTACCGGCCCTACATTCATCAGGGGCATGGTTTTCACCCTCAGCACTTCGGCCAGTCCTTCGCGGTAAATACCTGTCTCCCGCTTGCTTTTTTCAAATGCCACCACCGACACCTCATGACCGTTGGCAATAAACTCAGCCACGAGACTGTTGTACATGCTGTCAGACACGTTGGCATCGTCGTAATTAAACATGAGAAAAAGTACCCTCATACGGCAGGCTCCATGAAATTAATCGGCTTCACTCCAGACAACGCGTTTGACATAGTCGGTATATGACAGGATGATCCGTACAACCTTATCGGAAACATTCGGCATGCTGTAATCGGCCACCCTTCTGAAGTTTCTTTCCCCGGTTTGCTGCAATTCAAGCTGAACCAGCCCCTGCATAACACGTTCCGGGTTAAGTCCCACCATCATAACCGATGCTTCTTCCATTGCTTCGGGTCTTTCGTGCGCTTCACGGATATTCAGTGCCCTGAAATTGAGAATTGACGACTCCTCACTGATCGTCCCGCTGTCAGACAACACCGCTTTTGCATTCATCTGCAGCTTTATATAGTCCGTCAGACCAAAAGGTTTCATCAGTCTCACCAGATCGTTGAACTGTACATTGCTGGTCTCGATCATCTTCCGCGTTCTCGGGTGGGTGGTTACAATTACCGGAAGTTGGTAGGTATCGGCCAGGTTGTTGAGTATTTGTACAAGATTAAAGAAATTCTTCTGTGACGAGATGTTTTCCTCACGGTGGGCAGAAACCACAAAATAACCATCCTTTTCGAGTTCAAGCTCGCTCAGGATGCGGGAAGTCTCCACTTTTGGCAGGTACTGAGTAAGCACCTCAAACATGGGACTGCCGGTTTTGATTACCCGGTCGGCCGGCAGGCCTTCGCGAAGCAGGTATTCACGGGCTATATCACTGTATGTCAAGTTTATATCACTGATGTGATCGACGATTTTCCGGTTGGTTTCTTCGGGTACGCGTTGATCGAAACACCGGTTTCCGGCCTCCATATGAAAAATGGGAATATGGCGTTTTTTTGCCGGAATGGCACACAGGCAGCTGTTTGTATCGCCGAGCACCAGAAATGCATCAGGCTTCACTTCCTCCAGTACCGGATCGATTTTTATGAGAATAAGGCCGATGGTTTCGGCAGCATTTTTTCCGGCGGCTTCGAGAAAGAAATCAGGTTTGCGCAGGCCCAGGTCCTTGAAGAAGACTTCATTCAGTTCATAGTCGTAATTCTGACCGGTGTGTACCAGCACATGATCAATGGCCTCACTCTGATCGAGTTTCTGAAGCACACAGGCCAGCCTGATGATTTCGGGGCGTGTGCCCACCACTGTCAATACTTTAAGTTTTTTCATCAATGATTGTTTAATAACCGCTTTATTCAATACTTAATTTCAGGAATGCCCGATTGGCAATCTTCCCTTAACCACCAGGGTTTATAGCAATCTACCGTTGTATTGTCCCTGGCCATCAGGTCTTCCCGCCTCCGTCACCGATGTACAATCCGACACTGTGTCCGTCAATCCTGCGCAATGCTGCACCGGTAAAATAGATGTAATTGCTCTTGCTGGTTTTGTATTCGGGTAACCGGCAAAGACCAAACTGAAAATAGATGTGGTCGAGCCTGTCTTTCCGGTAGCTGGCAATCACCGATGCTTTTCCGCCTGCATTGTCGTACATCCAGAGATAAGCGTTCTGGTCGAGGTTGACTTTGGAAGGTTCAACCGTTGTACTCAGGAAACACTTTTCCCCTGCTTTAACCGCACTGATTACAGAACCCTGTATCGAAGCAATGTCTGTCACTTCCAGTGTACCTCTGTCAAACAGTTTTATGAAGTTCTGTGCCGTTTCCGAATCGGTTCCATATACAACCTTATCGCTGAAAAACAGCAGGTTGCATGCCCTGTATTCCTGTCCACCCCTGAAAACCGTGTTGAAGCTTGCAAACTGATCGGTGGTATATCCGATGATACATTCCCCTTCGAGGTCGCCGGTGGTCACCCATAAAGCATTTGTATAAGGGTCAGCATGAATTCCATGGATATGGCGAATGCTGCCTGCCGGGAAGCTATAGACAATCTTCCAGGTATCGCCCTGATCGGCCGACTTGTAGATATGAACCGGTTCCCTTTCAGCATTGTGAAAGTATTCACCGAAGTAGAGATTGCCGTTCACATCCTCGCAAAGGTTGAGGGGTCGGCTGCCGCGGGTGATATCGAAACATTTCTCGAACCGGCGGTTTGTCTTGTTGAATTTGAAAATTCCGTTTTTGGCTACACACACCTGTGTCCCCCCTGAAAGGGTGGTGAAAAAGTGAATTTCTGTTCTCAGCAACCTGCTGAGAAGACGGAACCGGGCAGCCAGGGCAAACTTCGCATCGGCAACTTTCCCGATGTAACTCCATTTACCGGTGCTCAGGGTATACCTGAACAATCGGTAACCTCTGGCCCCGATCAGGGAGTCCTCCCCAACTTCCACAATTCTGATATTCCGGAAAAACAGTTCCCTCTTTATCCCTTTCATCTATAATACATTAATTGTCTGAATTGATTTTCCCGATCAGACAGTTTCAAAAAAGGTATCCGGATCTTCGGGATTAAACCACTCGTTGATCCAGAAGATGGTGAAAAGCTCCTCATCACCGACATTGGTAATGTTGTGGGTAACCCACACCGGCATATCCACGTAGGAAGGCTCATTGCCGTCGAGAAAGAAACGGTGCACCTGGCTGGTACCGATCTGCCGGAGTTCGATGCTGGCTTTACCACGGATGACGGCGAACCGTTCAATTTTCCGTGTATGAAAATGATTCCCCCGGGTAATGCCGGGCTTCGTGGTTGAGAAGGAAACCTGCCCTCCGGTACCCAATCGAATGGTTTCGACAAATGTACCGCGGTTGTCTGTGTGCTGAGTCAGCTTTACCGGAAACCGTTGCGCCGGATCGATGTAACTCCTGAAAGTGTTGAACAGGTTGATCTCAAACGGTGAATTCAGTTCAGGGATGATTCCTCCTGTAAAATAGAGATCCCTGTAGTTGAGCAGAAGGTCGCGTATATAGGTTACTTTATGCTGTGAGGTGTGCGGAATAGCCCACGGTGAAGGTGTTTCATCGCCACGCACCACTTTATAGATCTCGGCAATCAGCTCATTCACATAGATGAGTTTCACTTCGCTGTCGACGTGTATTTCCGGTTCACCGTCGTGGGTGAGCAGGTGACAGAATGTTGCCACGAATGAGTTGTAGAAAGGCTTCCCGAAAGGGCCGAAGACATTGGGGATAATCAGTCCTGTGAACCTTCCGCCGCTCCTTCCGGCCCATGACTCAAGCATCTCACGGCCCTCCTTCTTCGACTTCCCGTAGAGGTTATCGAGTTCTTCCTGTGTGGAAGAAGAAAAGATCACATGGGCTTTGCTCCCTGAATCTTCCAGTGCTGTTATAAGTTTTCTGACCAACCCGATGTTTGTGCTGTAGATAACTTCGGGGTCGGGATGCCGGTTCATGGCAGCCAGGTGAACAATCACGTCACAGGCGGAAACAAAAGCTTTCAGCCGCCCCGCATCGTCAAAAATATCATCGGTAAATGGGATACATTCCAGCCCCTCCTGCAAACGGAGGTAATTGAAAAGATGTGAGCCAACGAATCCGGCTTGTCCGGTGATTCCTACTTTTTTCATGTTACTGCAATGAAATTATCTGGTAATGGATTAGGTTATCCAATCACGGCCTGAGTGCTACAAACCGAGGTCCTGTCTGATCATGGCCAGTTTCAGCAGCAGCTTCTTGGTACCCTCTACGTTGAGGCGCTCTGTGTTGTGTGAGTGATAGTCTTCGATCAGTGAGAGCTTTTCCTGACCTTCGGAGAAATAACTCTCATAGTTCAGTCCCCGGTTATCGGCCTGCACCCTGAAATAGTTACCCATGTCCATTGCTTTGGCCATCTCTTCCCGGTTAACCAGCGTTTCGTAGAGTTTTTCACCATGGCGGGTGCCAATGACTTTCACTTTACTATCCGACTTATAGAGTTCGATGAGTGCAACAGCCAGATCGTGTATGGTTGAGGCCGGTGATTTCTGCACGAAAATATCGCCGTTGTTGCCGTTTTCATAAGCAAACAGCACCAGATCGACCGCATCTTCAAGCGTCATCATAAAGCGGGTCATGTTGGGATCGGTCACTGTAAGGTCTTTACCGGCCTTAATCTGATCGATAAAAAGCGGAATTACCGATCCCCTTGATGCCATCACATTGCCATACCGGGTACCACAGATCACGGTTTCAGATCTGCTGTCGAGGCTGCGGGCTTTGGCCACCATCACCTTTTCCATCATTGCCTTGCTGAGGCCCATGGCGTTGATCGGATAAACTGCTTTATCGGTACTCAGCAGGATAACCCGTTTCACTTTGTGTTCAACGGCTGAATCCAGAACATTGCCCGCCCCGATCACATTGGTCTTCACGGCCTCCATCGGAAAAAACTCACACGAAGGCACCTGTTTGAGGGCTGCAGCATGAAAGATATAATCTACCCCGTTTACAGCAATGTCGACACTGTGTTTGTCGCGCACATCGCCGATGTAAAACTTCACTTTGGGGTTGTTCAGCTGATGACGCATGTCGTCCTGTTTCTTTTCGTCACGGCTGAATATCCTTATTTCGCTGATTTCAGTATCAAGAAACCTGTTGAGAACGGCATTGCCGAAAGAACCGGTTCCGCCGGTAATAAGTAAAATTTTGTTCTTAAACATTTTTGTTGCTTTTAAAGTGTCTGACTACCCGTACTCTTTGCGGGAGAATCATTTTATGTTTTCTGAATTTCTCAAATATGTTCACTTCACAATGCACCGACCATGGAGATCAAGTAAATTTCAGGACACACGAAACCTCAGATTCTGCAACGGATTTTACGATTGCGCTCTTATCTGTTCTTTGAAGAAATAATCCAGGAACTGTAGGTAGAGAGGTCTTCTTCTGAGAGGTTTCTGAAACGCTTTACCAGCTGGCTTTTAACGAGTTCGTTGTGCTTTTCAACAGTTTTAACTTTCAGCACGGTAAATTCAAAGTCGTTGTGAAGTTTCAGGTAGGCACTGTGCGGAAGGCGGTTGATGGAAAACTTCCGTCCACCTTTCATCACACTCCATTCCCAGTCGGTAAGGGTCCAGTGCCCGTTCCAGTTTCGGGTAAAACCGAGGGTACTGTAATCGATTACATGCGACATATATCCAGCGGGAGCAAGCCAGGTGTGCAATGCAATGAAAGCATGGTTGATGTAATCGATGTGCTGCAACGCAGCCTGTGAGAAGATAAAATCAGCGGAGCCCGGTTCAATGATGTCAGTCTGGTACCAGGGAACCCTGAATTTGATAAAGTGGTTAACAGGATCATCCGGAACCGAAATCTCATGCCTGATCTGATCAATCCGTTCCGGATTGAGTGTTGATTCCATGACCCTGTCTGTCAGAATTGCTGATGGAAAACTGTAATCATCCAGGTAAGGTCTGAGTAACGGAAACTCCTTTTCATCAGGAATGGGAGTCCTGTTTCTAAACAGTTCCACCAGTTCATTTAGTATCCGGAGGTTGCGTTCAACATTCCAGTATTTTATGACCTCAAGCGCCCAGTATTGTTCTGCACCACTCAGCAGCGCAGCAATGCCGGCTCCCAGCGAATCCCCTGGCCCCAGTTCGAGGACTTCTGAGGGTATTTTCCCTTTGTTGAAATCTAGCAGATTAACAAAGTGCCTCATCCATACAGCATAGCAATACCGGGCATTGCCGGTTGCACCCGCTGCCACAGGCAGGTGCCTTGTGAGAAACCCGGAATATTTCATCACCCCGACCACGATGGGTTTGATACGGGCATTTCTGAACGGGATATGCATCGGATATGAGGGTTAAGATAATCTGAATATGGGCAAATCTGATAAATATAAGGGTTGCCTTTTCAGACAACCGTTTGATTGATCATATCACCCAACTGATCAGAAGTGACAAATTCAATTTCAGGCCATTGTTTCAGCAACGAATCTAATAACAATTTAAACTGTTTTAAGTTGACCTTTCTGTTCTCCGGATCAATGAAACCGATAAAATTCAGTCTGTGGGCACTGATGATGGCCGGTTTGCCATACCTGAAAGCAGTGTTCACCCTCTTAAGGCATGCACCAACGTGATCTGAGCCAGGGTACAAACAGGGTTCAAAATAGGCGTTTCGTGTCAGATAGGTTTGTCCGGTCAGGTTGGTCTGACCGGTATAATGGTATTTTTTTCTGAAGCGGTGTTTGCCGGAATTGACTTCCGGGCTCAGTTGCTGAACAATGCCCTGAAGGTATTTAACACCACTTTTCTGCAATACTTCCTCATTCTGCTTTGTCCATACAAAACAGTTGGCGATGAACGATGTACTGCGGTAACCGAAGATCTGCTCAAACAACTGCATTCCATCGGTCAGGATTTCTGATTTGGCAGCCTTCTCCTCTTCATCATGGTAATCAAGTGATTCCATATATCCAAAGAGCATGGGTGAAGGTTCAGAGCTGATGCTGATCATTCCGAGATCAAAAGCCTGCATTACCATAGGATCATTTTTTTGCAGAGCCTTCATCCATCTTGCGGTATTGAGGTGTTCGCGTCCGTGAAACTGCGGGTGAAACACGCCTGTATCCATAGCCTGCTTCCAAAGATTAAATGCACCTGAATGTTCGGGATAGCGTTTCAGTGTTGTTCTGAAATCTTCATAGAAATATTGTCTGAAATCTGACTCCCTGATGCGCTGAAAATCGGGATTGGCAACAATGGTATTCGCTGTGATAACAGCTGGCCGGCCATTGAAGTCGGTCACAGAGTTCAGAACTTCAAAAAGTGCCGACAGGTCTGATTCAGCAGCTAAGGAATCAACCCTCATAAAGGGATCTGAGCTAACCTTATATCCTTTGTTTTCGAGAAAACGGTAAACTTCTTTTGAAGGCATTCTGATGCTGCCCCAGTCGTCAGATTCTATTACCACCAGCTTGCGCCTTGTTCTCCATCCGGGAATATTCACCAGGTTGCTGATTACAAAATCTCTCAGAGCCTTACTCACCCAACAATAAAATTGAGAATGATAAAATTATAATCAATTAATTTTCAATAACTTATTATATATACTCAGATAATCCATATACCTGTTTTCCTTGTTGAACATCACCTCTGCACGTGCCCTGCAAAGCGGTTTGAAATGTTTTTTGCCCAGGGCAGACACATTACCTATCGCGTTGTAGAGCTGATCCACCTCACCTTTGGGAACACACATACCAGTATGTTCATCAATGGCTTCGGGACTACCACCGGTGTTGTAGGTAACCACGGGAGTTCCGCAGGCCAGGGCTTCCAGATTGGTGGTTGGGAAATTATCAACATAGGTAGGATTTACAAACACATCGGCGAGGGAATAAAACCCGGCCAGCTCGCTCAGGTTTTCGGTCCGGGCAATTCCCCTGATGTTGGCAGGCAAATCCTGAGATTGCTTGTGGCTGAGGCCAATGAGCACAACCATTTCATCTTGGCTGAGCAATTTACTGAGCTTGATGAAATCGTTGAAACCTTTCCGCCTGTCCCAGATACTGGCAACTCCCAAAAGGATTTTCTTATCACCGAGCTGATACTTTTTCCGTATTTCATTAGCATTGGCCATTGGCCTGAACGATTGCAGGTCAATGCCGTTGCTGATTACATGAACAGGATAATCCTTCAGGAAAGAGCGCTTAAGAAGTTGCGCGAGCCAGTTGGAAGGCGAGATAAACACCATGTTATCAACATGGGTAAACAATTCTTTCTTTCTGAAGAAATTCCGTCTCGAATTATCTGCCAGCCAGCTTTTAGGGTATGCGTGTTTGTTGGGGCAGTGGTGACATTCTGTTTCCCACCTGTTGCAGTTTACAAAGTCAAAATAACTGCAATGACCAGTGAATGGCCAGCAATCGTGCAGAGTCCAGACAACGGGTTTTCCGGCTTGCTTCAGGTACCTGAACAGCACCTCAACATTCAGGTAGTAGCCATGAATGTTGTGTAAATGAATGATATCCGGATTAATTCCATCAATCTGTTTCACAAATCTGGCGGTTGCATGGTGCGATCCGAATCCATGTTTATCGAACAAACGGGTTTTGGCTCCATGCAGGGCCTGATCAAGATTGTTGCCAATCTTGATCAGTCTTGATTCACTGGGCCGCTCGCTTCTGCCAAATCCGATATAACTTGAATGTCCGTGAGCCAGCAGAACTTTGCCGATTTCTTCGGCAATCCTCCCCGGCGCTGCAGTATTCAGCGTCGTATTGATTTGTTGAACAATCATAATTTCAATCGTTTAGAATGGGGAATCAATTTCAATCCCGGAAATTCCCCTGAGTGAAAGATTAAACCTGTTCTGAAAATGAACTTCCCGGCATCTTTTCAGAAATGGCACTACCTGTTAAACTATATATTCAGGAGTAAACTCCTGAAAAGGTTGATATAGTCGTTGAAACGCTCGTTCTTGTCATAGAGGGTTTCTGCCCTGTTGCGACAGGCTGAGGAATAATGATCTTTCCCGTTTTCACAGAACAGCTGTATCGATTCCATCAGACCTGGTATATCCCCCTTACGGACTGTCAGGCCTGTGGTTTCACTGATTGCCTCGGGGCTTCCGCCGGTATCGTAGGTAATCACCGGGGTTCCGCAGGCAAGTGCTTCGATGTTGGTGGTCGGAAAATTATCAACGTAAGTCGGATTCACGAAAACATCGGCAGCAGCATACAAGGAAGCCAGCTCCTGAACACTCTCGGTACGGCTGATCCCGGTGATGTTTTTGGGAAGGTTTGTTTGCTGGGCCTTGTTCAATCCGACCAGAACAATGTGATAATTTTCCGGAATCTCAGCACTCAGCCTCATAAAGTCGGCCAGTCCCTTGTGTTTTCCCCAGAGATTGGCGACTCCAAGTACGAGTTTGCGTCCGTCTGCCTTTAGCTGATCTGTTAACCGGCTGCTACCAGATCCGGGCCTGAATACATTCAGATCGATCCCGTTGTTGATGGTAATGGTACGGTATTCCTTCAGAAAGGAATTCTCCACATGAGCCTTCAGCCAATCAGATGGCGTTACAATGGTGAGTGATTGCAGCCCGGTAAATGCCGCCTGCTTTCGCTGGTAGTTGCTCCTCGAGTTATCAAGCAAAAGGCTTCTTGGGTATACCTGTTTGTTTGGACATTCGTAACATTGTGTTCTCCATTTCTGACAGTCCACGAAGTCGAAATGACTGCAATGGCCGGTAAATGGCCAGCAATCATGTAAGGTCCAGACCACAGGTTTCCCTGATTTCTTGAGATAATCAAACAGAATCTCAAGATTGATGAAATATCCGTGGATATTGTGAAGATGTATGATATCAGGGTTGATCCTATGAACCTCTCTGATAAATTTTCTTGTAGCACCCGCCGAGCCAAAACCATGCAGGTCGAAGAGCCGTGTTATGACTCCATGGAAAGACTGATCCACAAAATTACCGATCTTCACGCTGTGTGAAGCGCTTGGCCTGGACCTTCTCCCATAACCTATAAAACTCTCATGGCCATGCGCCTGAAGCACTTTGCCTATCTCCTCAGCTATTTTGCCAGGAGCTGAGGAATTGATCGTTGTGTTTATCTGTTGTACTCTCATATAAAGCCAATGGCTGTTATTTCTTTAATTTATGCTTAGGCAGAAACCACCGGACATCTATCCGATCAATCCGGTTATCTGGCTTAACACCTTCGAATCGTTAAAAATCTCTGACCTTTGCAAAGATTTCAGACTGAAGTATTCTCTTTTTTCCTTACTTAAAATCAATGTTTTTAATCCGATATAAATTCCTTCAACTGTTTGTTCTGTCATCATCCCGAATTCTCCGTACCCAACCAGTTCCCTGCAGCCACTGCTATCGGTCACCACCGCCGGAAGACCCAGTATCATGGCTTCACACAAAGCTGTTGGCAGCCCTTCCGAAACAGAAGTCATTACAAACACCTGCGATGATTTCAGATAAGGGTATGGATTTGACCTGAATCCCTTAAGCTCAACCACATCTTTCAGATCAAGCTTCTGGATCATCTGCCTGAGCTGAGGCTCCAGATAGCCGTTACCCAATATCCTGATTTTAAAACCAAGTCCATCCTTCTTCAGCAAAACTGCAGCTTCAATCAGTTTATCATAAGCTTTAACCGGTAAAAGAACTCCCAATGCAACAACATTAATCAACTCAGAATCAAATCTTTCATCAATCCGCTCATCTGATTTTTTCAGGACATCCGCAGCATCTATCATGTTGTAGATGACCTGCATTGAACTGAACTCCCCGAAAATCTGACGGAATTCAGCTCTGGAATCCTCTGAAACAAAGACAATATGATCTAATCGTTTATACCTGTAACTGATTACGCGGGTTGTATACTTTTTTGTAAAAAACTTCTTAAAGTTACGATAAGTCTGATAACTTGAATGCACCCAGGCAATCTTTTTTTCTGTTTTATTTCCCAGAAAGAAAAGCAGATCGGTAAAGGAGCTGTCGAGGAAAGAAATTCCTGTATCGTAATGATTCCTGATTTTACGGTTGACAATCCGTTTATATAAACCATTAATATTGAACCTGATATGTACATTTGAAAATATCCTGCACAGTAGCGAACTGTTAAAAATGGTGATCACCTTAACCTGTTCAGGGATTTCATTAAAATAGATTCCCCTGTTTTCAACCACGCAGAGGTCGACGTCAAACCGGTTGTAATCAAGCCTTTTCAGAAGATTCACCAGCACCCGCTCAGCGCCTCCTTCTTCGAGTGAAGGAATGATAAATAGTATCTTTTTCCGGCCCACAGTGAGTTTATTGGTTGGATTTTCCTGTACTGATGAGGTCACCAAGCTGGTCGGAGGTCATAAATTCAACATCCGGCCATTTTTTTACCACAGCCGTAAGCAATCGGGAAAGCTGCTTCAGCCCTCTGTCACGGTTGGCGGGATCCAGGGTCCCCATGTAATTAAGTCTGTGAGAACTGATGATGGCCGGTTTTCCCCAGGCAAAAGCTACTGCAATGCGTTTGAGACTGGTTCCGACATTGTCGGCATCGGGAAAATGGCTGGGTTCAAAAAATACGTTTCGTACAAGATATCGCTGCCCAACTTTGTTTTTCTGGCCCAGGTAGTGATATCTGAGCTTATACCTGTAAGGCTGTCCGAAAACCGGCTGAAACTGGTTCACCATTCCCTGCAGGTAGCGGATTCCGGCATCGGCCAGTGGCTTCTCGAGCTGAGTATTCCAGATAAAACAGGGGGCCATAAAGGAAACCGGTAAAAATCCCCATATCTTTTCGAAGATTTCTACTCCATCGGTTAGCACAGCCGGCAACAGTTCAAGCTGATCCGGGGTATGGCAGGCCAGGGCATCGGTATATTCATTGAAATAAACCGGATTCTCCTCGGCATGTACGCTGTGCATCCCAAACCTGAATGCCTCATGCACCACCTTGTCTTTTCTGCCCAGAGCATCCATCCACAATGGGATATTCAGATGCTCTCTTCCATGGAACTGGGGTCTGATAAGTTTGTTGCTGATCCCTTCACGATACAGGTCCATTACCCGGTGGTGATTGGGGTATCTGTTCAGGGTTTCGGTGAAATATTCATAGTGATAATGCCGGAATCCATCGGCTTCAATCATCCTGTAATCAGGATTGGCCACCAGGCTGTTGGCGGTAAGAGCTGCTGGGTTCCCGTTTTTGTCGCGCACCGATGCCAGTATAGCGAAAAGCATCTCCAGGTCATCATTCGACTCCAGAGAATCGTAACGGTTATACGGGTCTTTGTCAACGGGAAAACCGGATTTAAGAAAGTAATTGTAAGCTTCCCGTGAGGCCATGCGTACAGAGCCCCAATCGTCAGACTCAATCACAAGAATCCTGCGCCTGGTTCTCCAGCCCGGCATGTTGAGCAGGTTGCGCCTTACCAGGGCTTTGAGCTCACTGACCATCTGAATACGATCTTTTCAAATCTGTGTAAAAACACATACCCAATCCTTTAAAACCCAGTTTGATCGTGATTTGAAGCATTTAGTCTTATCCTTTTAATGCTTTACTGCTGTCAGCAGTTTGTATGCATATATGACCAGTCTGACATTCAGGAATGACATTACTGTCAGAACTGCATTCAGGTAGTTTACCTTCAGCAGCGAAAGCTTGTTCTGTTTTAAAAACCCCAGAAGCTGACTTCTGACCTCCCGATTGCTTATTTCAGACAAAGGCTGGTGGTTAGAAATATTGATAAAGTAAGAATACAATCCACTGTCCAGCAGTTTCAGCGACCGCAGCCTGACTGCTTCACCGGTAAAGCCCTGTGCATAATGATTCATCACAGTGGCTGTTTTCAGCAGGTAAGCGATCTTGGACAAAGGCATGCTGTGAGAATAGGAGACATCGTTCAGCACATAGTTGTAAAATGCCTTGTGGTAAACCAGAACCTTCCGCGAATTCAGGACGCAGCGGAAAGTGAATTCAATGTCTTCGCCAAATGCCAGACTTTCGTCAAACCTGAGTTTGTGTGCATCAAGCAGCGCTTTTGAAACAAGCAGTGAGTGAACATAACCACCCAGAAGATCCTCCTTCAGAAAGTTATCCCGTTCGCACAGTTTTTCCTTCAAAGGCATCATCGCATTCAGCGAGGGAACACCATCCCTGAGTTCCCTGGGAAAACATCTTGTAACCTCTGCTTCAGGGTATTGTTTGACTGTTTGAATGAGATCTGTAAGTCCGTCCTTATCGACCCAGTCATCCGAATCAACAAAATATATCCACTCTCCATAAGCTTCCTGCACTCCCTTGTTGCGGGCAGCCGCCACTCCGGCATTGGATTGATGAAATGCTTTAATCCTGGAATCACGCTGAGCGTATGTATTGCAGATGCTGCCGCTCCCATCGGAACTTCCATCGTTGATGAGCAGGATTTCAATGTTGTGAAAGGATGTTTCGAGCAGGCTGTCAATACAGCGGTTCAGATGGAGTTCGCTGTTGAAAACGGGGATAACTATACTCAGAAAAGGTCGGGTTTGGCTGATCACCTGACTTGGAATGTAAGTTGTGCCAACAGATTTATTTTAACACAAAGCTGACTTACTCAGGTCTGACGAAATCAATGTATCCCTCCGTAGCCTGTGGCCGGCTGATGATTTTTCCCGGATTCCCGATGACGATGGAGTGATCAGGTACATCGAAATTCACAAAAGCACCGGGAGCAATCATCACATCATTGCCAATGGTTATACCCCCGACGATGATTGAATTGGTACCCATCCACACATAATCGCCGATTACAGGAACGCCGGCCTTATGCCCCCGGTTGGTCTGACCAATGGTGACTCCGGGTGCAATATTGCAGTTTTTGCCGATCACTGCGTGTTCGTTGATGATGACTGTTCCGCTATGTCCGATATAAAAACCCTCACCGATGCTGGCATTGTAAGGTATCTGAAAGCCAAACTTATAGGAATAACGCCTCAGCAGAAGGCGAAGAAATATCCATGAAAATGATCCTTTTTTCCTGCGGGAGGCCATCCTCAGGAAATAGGTGTAACGAAAACCCGGAATTCTGAGCCCCCTCAGAAATACTGAGAAACTATACTCCTGATTGAGGTACCTGTACAGATCGCATTTTATGGTTCTGTTCATCGTCAGTTTGATCTGGTTTTGTCTGAATCCCTGCTAAACAATACCTTATGGTACTTCAGGCCGATCTGGTCGGGAACAAACTTTCGTATGAGTTCTTCTGATGCTTTTCCCATACTGAACTGGAGGTTTTCATCGGACATTACAGCCGAAAGCTTTTCCGCGAAAGCCTCCTGATCAAACAGGGGAATCAGAAAACCATTTTTCCCTTCTTCAATCATATCGGAAGGGCCTGCGACACAATCGAAGGCGATAATAGGCAGTCCGGCTGCCATGGCTTCACCGATAACGTTGGGGAAGCCTTCTGAACTTGATGTAAATGCGAAAATCCGGCTGTTGAGATAAAAATCCCCTACATTGCTGACATTGCCAGCCAGAATGACCCGGTCACCGGCCTGTAGTACGTCGATTTTCTGTTGCAGCTCCTGCTGCCTGTTTGCATAGGAAATGTCTCCGCCCACGATGACCAGTTTCCATCCGGGCTGATGGATGCTGAGAAAAATATCGATCAGCATGTCGTGGTGCTTGGATGCAATCAGCCGGCCAACACTGAGGACGATCTTTTCCCTTTCCTGGAAATCTTTAACAAAGGGCAGGGGCTGTATGGGATTCCCGATTACCGAAATGTTGGTATTGAATACCAGGTTGCTGTAGATCTCCTTCGCTTTTCCCGTTTGTGTAATAATTCCGGTTGCCCTGGGATACAATATTTTACGCAGGAAATCGTGCAGTTTTCCCAGGCTTTTATCTGGCTGACAACGGTCGGATACAAACACAGGAAACTTTAGCCCGAACAAGGCGATGAGCACAAAACTGTTCCAGTATTCACCGTAGCTGAGTACCGATGCAGGCGCAAGCTCCCTTATCCTGCGGCGCAGAAAGAGCAAAGTTCTGATGGTGCTGATAAACCGGTGATTGTTGTTGAAAGCGAAATCAGGGGTGTGCAGGATGACATTCTCCGGGAGCCTGAAGAACACTTCACGGGAGATGCCATATAAAACCAGGTGGGTTTCAACATCCTGACGACCGGCAAAATAATCGGCCAGCACACTCATGGCCTTCTGCATTCCGCCGGGGCCCATGGTTGATATCAGCAGACAGAGTTTCTTCTTTTTCAAGCTTTGCTTTTCACCTGGTCAACAACATGATCTACCATCCATCCATAGGGATCAAACTTCCCTTCGTGCCACTGAAGATTTCTGTCCCAGTAACCGAAATCAAACTGCTGAGGGTCGTAACCAAAACCATAGCTGACTTCAACAATCACCGGTCCCTTTTCTGAAATTACAAAATCGAAAGCGGCATTCTGGGCTTTCAGCTTTTCGGCCACTTCGAACCCGATTCTCACGGCTTCCAGTGGTATTTTAGAAATATCGTGTTCCTGCATTCCTCCTCCCGATGCCCTGAAATCGCCCTTTCTTACCCGGCGGCGGAGAGCGAATATCTTGCCGGCAACAAAGGTAATGCGGATGTCGTGGGTATTGCCCGGGATAAAATCCTGAAAGTAGGCATAGCCTCGTTCGTGTCCGGCAACACGGGCGAAAGGTGTCTTTATAAAGAGCTGTCCGAATCCTTTGATCAGTCCGGTCAGGGTCTCCTTTCCTTTTTTGTAGTGAAGGTACCTGTCTTTCAGAATGCCTGCAGCGTTGTAATTGCTGAATCCCCGGCCAAACATCCGTTTGATGAGTTTCCTGGCCTGTTGGTAGTCGGCAGCCAGTCTCACATTCGACCCTGACGACCCGCCCCTGAGCTTAAACACCTTCGGAAACTCTGTATTGGCAGCCCAGGAAAGCGCATCGGCCTCCGAATAAAATACATACGATGGAATCAGGGGTGCTCCTATGGCTTCAAACAGGTACTTCTGTCCGACCTTATCATCGAAGTGCCAGCCACTTCTGAAATCAGGGAACACCACTTTGCCCGCCATTTCAAGGGCATAGAGCAGCTGTTTCGCAAAGAGGATATCTTTCGAGAACATGTGATGGTGATGCCACATCAGGGCATCACAGTCGCTGAGCTGTTCAATAATATCGGATCTGTAACAATCAACAATCTTATAGTCAATCCCGCTGCGTTTGCAATGCTCAATCCAGTAAGGACTGAATGAGACTTCGGAATGGTGAACTGCAATCTTCATATCAGGAGAACTGAAAAAAGTTAATCAGGCAATTATCATCGTCCCGGATTGTATGTAAGAGCCCAATGATTTGTTTTACAGTAATTTACTACCTCGTCAGTGAAATCACCAAAATAGGGTTGGCCGCCATTCTGAGCAAATTTTATGGTATGCTGACCAACCACATTTACTTCCACCAGTCGCCACTTCCCCTGTATGTCATAGCAGGCATCCAGACTAAGGATACGTGCATAAAATACTTTGTGGGCCACAGACCGGGACATCGCCCAGAGTTGTTCGAGATCGGGTAACTGATCTGTAAAAGGCATCTGTGTGTCGGGATGTTTCAGATATTTGAAACCCAGTTTGTTCACTGCATAACCATTGAGGTGCCCATCCGGGCGGATATAGCAGACAATTCCGCCCGATGAGGTGT
>CALMDN010000362.1 GCA_937864935.1 uncultured Bacteroidales bacterium | reverse complement strand
GCTTCCTCAAACCGGTTGA
Organism: uncultured Bacteroidales bacterium; assembly: GCA_937864935.1. Lineage (GTDB taxonomy): Bacteria > Bacteroidota > Bacteroidia > Bacteroidales > Lentimicrobiaceae > Lentimicrobium. The sequence goes on along the minus strand of CALMDN010000362.1, from coordinate 4,626 downwards.
GTTCTATGCGGATACCGTTGGTGGATTCACCAAATTCAACCTCAAGGTCACGCAGATACGACCTTGTGGAAGCATTCAGAAAAAACTTCACCAGCAATTTGATCCTGGTTTTGGATGTAATCAGTGTATCAAGCATCAGTAGAACCGCTGCCTAAGCCGGGAAGAAGATAAACAATGAGAGAATCTGACTCTGAAATGAATGGAATTACACCAATCGGGAAAAGCTTTATGCGAGGGTGTTTGCAGCAAAAAAAGCCGGGTTGAATCGAATTACCTGAAAAACAAAACAATCAATATAAAATCCTGATAATCTGTTATTTAAACTCATATTAAACACCTTGATTCTACCCTTATTTTTAACGTCCTTTTATAGCTTCGCCCCGTCAGTCCCATCTAAGTGACAACTATTTAAAAAAATTCGAGTAACAAATATACTCAAATTTGGCAATGTCAAATTATTAAACTTCTGTTAAATAAACTGCAAAACGCAAACTGCCACCGGAAAACTGCTGGTCCGGCAGATTTCAGGATTTCATTAGTTTTATTGCTGTTGAGTAAAAAAGTAACCTGGAATTAACTGTTAACCGCTGTTTGATTTTAACCCGAAAATAACAAACCAAAAACAAATGTGTTTCAAACCGGTCGGAATCAGCATGGTAACGAAACACGTTCCTCATATACACTTAACTTAGGAAATCCCGGAAACGGATAATCAGGATTAGCCCGGATTCCCGGCCATCCATGCCTTTCTTTTACCTTCAGCTGCGAAACGGGTGGTATATGCACGGTTTCTTTTGCATCTTTGCATAAAACTGTCGGCCGATGGTGTTAAAAGAAAGAATCCGTTCATACTTTAGAATTATTTCGAAACCCATACTGCTGGTATCACTGGTAAGTTTCTTCAACGATATCGGCAGTGAGCTGCTCTATCCGGTTATGCCTGTATTTCTGAGCTCAGTCGGGTTTTCTGTTGTTCTGATCGGCGTACTTGAGGGGCTGGCAGAAGCAACCGCAGGAATCAGCAAAGGTTACTTTGGCAATTTGTCAGATCAGACAGGCAGGAGGGTACCTTTTATCCGGTTTGGATACCTGCTGAGCGCGCTGGCAAAACCGCTGCTGGTTGCGTTTACCTGGGTTTGGTGGATTTTTGCTGTCCGCACAGCTGATCGCCTGGGAAAAGGCATACGTTCGAGCGCCCGGGATGCCTTGCTCAGTGATGAAACCTTACCTGAAAACAAGGGTAAAGTCTTTGGTTTCCACAGGGCATTCGATACACTTGGCGCTGCTATCGGGCCTTTTATCGCACTCCTTTACCTGTGGTATTACCCCGAAGATTATAAAACCTTGTTCCTCCTGGCTATTTTTCCCGGCGTTGTTTCTGTACTGATCACTTTTTTTCTGAAAGACAAAAACAAACCTGACCGGCCAGAAAAACCAAAAACAAGCTTCCTGGGGTTCCTGAAGTACTACCCAAAAGCTTCAACAGATTATAAACTATTGATTGCCGGCCTGTTATTCTTCACCCTGTTCAACAGCTCCGATGCCTTTCTGCTGCTCGGGCTCAAAGAAAGCGGTTTGAGTGATGCTCAGATGATCGGATTTTACATTTTCTACAATCTGGTATTTGCACTGGCCGCCTTCCCCATGGGTGTTATTGCAGATAAAGCAGGACTTCACAAGACCCTGATAGCTGGTGTACTTGTGTTTTCATTCGTATATACCGGCATGGGAATGGCTTCTGCTACCCTGCATTTCGTTATCCTGTTTATCCTGTATGGAATCTATGCAGCCGCAACCGATGGGGTTTCGAAGGCTCTTATCACCAATCACTGCCGCAGGGAAGAAACTGCCACAGGGCTGGGGTTGTACAATGCTTTAGCCAGCATTGTCACACTGATATCAAGCTCTCTGGCCGGGCTGATCTGGTTTTCGTTCGGAGCCGGAACGATGTTTGTATTCGCAGGTTCAGGCGCACTTTTATCGGCCATATACCTTGCGGTCATACACCATCGCAAATCAGGGAAGTAAGCCGCTGAAATACATTGATAACTAGTCTTCTGACAAGCCGAAGTATTCAGGATGACGGGCAGTTTTGTCTTTGTAGAAATCCCTGATGATTTCATAATCGGCCTTATAGTCTCCGCTGGGATAAAACATGGGACCGAATCCCCCTACCTTGTTTTTATAATCGAGAAAACCCAGAATAACAGGAACGCCGGCATTGCTCGCAATAAAATAAAACCCTTTTTTCCAGTGCCGGTTGAGTTTTCGGGTACCTTCCGGGGTAATGTTCAGGATGAACTTATCGCGCCGGTTAAATTCTTCCGTGAGCTGATGAACCAGGTTGCTGCTCCGGTTCCTGTCGATAGGAATGCCTCCCATTGCTTTCAGGACCGGCCCTGTGAAGCGGTTAAACGCCTCTTTTTTGATGATAAAGTAGGAGAAGTAACCTTTTGACCGGTAACCAAGCCAACCATAGAAGAAATCGATGTTTGATGTATGGGGTGCCATCATCACGACACATTTTTTAATATCCGGCGGTATCTCACCGGTTATTCTCCACCCAAGCATTTTCAGCACAGCAGAAGCAAAAACTCTTTTGATCATAACATCTGTTGATTGTTAGCCGGTTTGCTGATAAAATTTTCGCGGCTGCAGCAAACCTCCGATGCAAAGATAACAGCCCTTCCGATTGCCTGTTCCCAGAAATTCATATCCTTCATATTATCCACGTGCTGGTGTACTGCGGTTACAAAACCCGCATTGAAATTGTCACCGGCTCCGATGGTGCTGACAACATTCAGCTTCCGGGCTTCAAAGTGCTTTGAAAAGTGAGCAGTAAACAGGTCAGTCCCGGCACTGTTGCGCGTATAAATCAGTTGACTGCATCCGCAGGCTTTAACGAACCCGTAGGCAGTTTCTCCGCTTTCAGCCCCGGCAAGGAAGCTGAAGTCTTCGTCTGACCCGCGCACAATTGCGGATTTCGAGATATTGCTCTCATAGAATGTGCGCGTTGACTCAAGATCAGCCAGATGTGCCTTTCTGACATTGGGATCGTAATAGACAAACACTCCGGATTGTCTGGCATGGTCAAGCAGTTTTTCTATATTGTTCCTGTTCCGGCCATTCACGGCATAGAAGGAACCGAAAAGCAAGACATCTCCTGGTTTAAAAGCGGGGAGCCGGAAATCGGGCGCTGATTCAGGCAGGTGAGCATAAAACTCGTAATGTGCATCGCCCCTTTCATTGAGAAATGCCAGCGCCAGGGTAGTATTTCCGTCGTAATAATGTATAAAGGAAGTATCTATTCCGTTCTGCTGAAGAAATTCAGCAATCATTTTACCGGTAGCATCGTTGCCGAGTTCAGTGATGAGCGACACGGGTTCCCCGAACCGGGCCGCTGAAACAGCAGCATTGAGCATACTTCCGCCAGGAACAGCCCAGACAGGCTGCCCCCCTTTGAACACGATATCATAAAGACTTTCACCCAGACACCAGATCATAAGCTGTATTCGCTGAATGTTCTGTATTGATTGTTGTTACTATCATTCCGGTTAAGGTTGAGAATAACGCAGAGTGCTATCTTGCCAGCACTGCTTTAACCGTATTGTTTGTGGTATTGCCGTTTCTGTCGGTTACCTTTAACCTGCACAGATACAATCCGCTTCTGGCTGGCTGACCTCCTGCCAGACAACCATCCCAGGCAATGTTGCCGGCCACATAACCTTCTGAAGTTACGGTTTCAGGGCCAACAGTTCTGATCAATTGTCCGTCGAGGGAGTACACTTCCAGACTCGCTGTAAAAACGCCGTCAAACTGGTTATGACCAAACCTGAACCAGACATTTCCGGCCGAAGGATTCGGGTAGGCAATCACCTCATTCACCGAAAGGATGATGTTCCGCTTCACATTAAAGACAATGGTTGCTGTGGAAGAGTTGTTGTAAACATCCCAGGCTTTGAGGGTAAGCGTATGCTCTCCGTCGGCCAGGTTAAAATACTGATACCTGACTGTTCCGCTTTTATAGCTGTCGAGATCCGAAACATAATAATCATTCAGCAACACCGAATTGTAGCTGTCGCCGTCTATGGTCGCCACAATATCATGCCCGATTCCGTTTCCTGCTGTATTGATGCCACTTTCGTCGTGCAGAATGGCAATCAGCTTCGGGTTTTCGTTGGTATAATCACCATCTTTAAAATTTGTATCATTCACAAAAAGACTGATTTCCGGACCCGTCACATCCTGATCCGGCTGATTGACTGCCCCGCCGATTACGAGCTCATTGTAACATCCATGGGCATCTGTTGTCCCGTCAGATGCATAATAACTGATCTTCCCTTTCCCGAAACTATAGTCAATATCGCGTGGTACCGGGAAGGTAAAGGTGAATTTACCCCCATTGACGGAAACCTTGCCCTGGTAAAGAATGCTTTTCTGCACCGTGAAATCAACAACATAACTATCGTTATCCTGGCCAAGGGTACGAACTTTGGATGGTTTATCGAATACCTTAACGCTCAGAATTCCGTTAAAATCAGTGAGCAGCTGCCCGCTGTAATCCTGCACTTCACCTTCAACGGTGGCGATGCTGTTGGCAAACAAGGTATCGGCAGAAACAGAGGT
>CALMDN010000361.1 GCA_937864935.1 uncultured Bacteroidales bacterium | reverse complement strand
TTGCCGCTTCGCCGCAACCAAGCCCCCCTACTCCTAGAACCCATGTAACTCATAGTCATTCTGAGCCTGCCTGTATGTACAGGCAGACAGGCGTTAGTGAAGAATCTCATAATTTTACCGGACAACAGTATTTTTATACTTTAAATCATTAATGTCCATGGAAAATAATTGGTTTCCTTTGAACTGATTGATAATAATGGATTACAGCAATTATTCAAGGCAGGTACCATACTTTCTCCTTTTGACACCAATACACGAAATCACCAATCTGTCTGCCTGAGCATACAGGTTGGTGGCCTGGAGTTTTGGTGTCAAGGTTTCTTTTACTTTAACCGGACAAGAATGATTTTTTATATTCAGTATCTTACATATAAGTCTGTTATTTTGTATTTTCACGGCCACATAAACAAATTGCAACCATGAAAAGGTTTTATACTCTCCTTGGAATTTTATTAATCACCGGCTATTACGCAGTCTCACAGCCATTTGTGAATATAAACTCGGTATTGCCGGCCCTTGGTCGCAGTGCTTCAGCCTTTGCTGATCTCGACAATGATGGCGATCTCGATATTGTACTGGCAGGGCAGAATGGTGCGTATGAAACTACCGGAAAGATATTTCTCAACGAGGATGGAAGTTTCACCGAAGCTGTGAATGCCGGCTTTTCTGGATTGTACAACAGTTCACTGGCCCTGGCGGATTATGATCTCGATGGTGCCATCGACATTGCCATTACCGGACGCAATGCCTCAGGCTCGGCAACCTATCTTTTCAAAAACAATGGGGATGCCACCTTCCAGACAATTGAATCCGGTTTTTTTACTCCCGGTTCCGATGGTGATCTGGCCTGGGGTGACTACAACAACGACGCTTATCCCGATATGGTGATCTCCGGTGGCTGGGATACCCGGCTTTACCAGAACAACGGCGACGGAACCTTTTCAGAAATCAGTGCCGGGTTAACCATCATGAATTCACCTTCAGTAGCCTGGGGAGATTGCGACAACGACGGTGACCTCGACCTGCTGATGGTGGGTGATGCCGGTTCGGTAGCCGATGTTTTTATCTACATCAACAACCACGGCACCTTTACCCGTCTGGAGGGTGAACTCGAAGGTGCTGTAGGCGGAGCAGCACGCTGGGGCGATTATGACAATGATGGAAACCTAGATATCCTCATCACCGGAAAAGACCCCTCTCTGGTACCGGTGTCTACCGTTTACCGCAACAACGGCAACAGTACTTTCAGTTTCGGGAATGCCGGTCTCATCGGTACCGCGCTGGGCCCTGCCGACTGGATAGACTACGATAACGACGGGGACCTCGACATCATGCTGGCCGGCGAAAATGCCGGTTGCGGCAATGCTTCTACCCTGATATACAACAACGACGGAGCAGGCAGCTTCAACCATTTTGATGCCGGACTGCCATTCATCGAAAGGGCCTCTTCTGCCTGGGGCGATTTCGACAACGACGGCGATTACGACCTCCTGCTTTCTGGCCTTTCGGGCAACCCGGCTACTTACCTGTTCCGAAACGATTTGCAGACCTCGCCCTTCCAGCAGAATACACTCCCCGGAGTTCCGGGCGATCTGTATACCTACGTTTACGGTGATTATGCCGTCATCAGCTGGGGAAGGGTTGAAGACCAGCAGTCTCCCCAGTTGGCCATCTCCTACAACGTGATGGCAGGAACCTCAAGCGGTGCCATCGACATCATTACCCCGCAGGCCGACGCTTCAACCGGCATCCGCTATATTGCCGGTCCGGGCAACAGCGGCAACAACGATTTTATGGTTTTCAGGGCCATGGCCCCCGGGGATTATTATTTCAGAATTCAGGCCATCGACCAGGCGTATGCCGGCTCCGCATTCTCTGAGGAAGGCACCTTTACCATTGTTTCGACATCAGCACAATCCCTCAGCCCGGACAATCCGGTGGTTTTTGTGCGCGATCAGGTGCTTCAGATCGGTGATTTGCCCCAGGGCAACACCCGGATCACCATTTCCGACCTCACAGGAAGAAGGCTGTACAGCACCGAAACTACTCAGAATGCCTTCAGCCTGCCCCTCGGCAGTTTCCCTGAAAGCCTGATGATTGTTCAGGTAATCAATGGAAAACATTCCTTCACAGCGAAAGTGATGAAATAGGTTCTCACCACCAGCGATGACATTCTTTGAAAAAAGGTCTTCATGATGAGGACCTTTTTTTACGCGATTTCAACCTGCCGGGCAATGCTTTGTTGTATTGTCATTGACTCCGGGCTGAGCTTCCTGAAATAGAAGCCTGCAGGAACGTTAAGAGGATTTTAGGGCTCTGTGGTATGATGGGTTGTGTTGTTTTTCTTGTCAGTTTAATATAACAGGTGAAATTTCCGGATAACGGAACCTGGACTGTTTAAATTTTACTAAACCCGATGAACTGGCCC
>CALMDN010000360.1 GCA_937864935.1 uncultured Bacteroidales bacterium | reverse complement strand
CCGTACGGAGACGGATTCGCCTGCAAGCGAATCGCCGATATTTTAATTGGAGCAACTGCCCTGACTCATGATATTCCTATTGCAACACTAAACGATAAACATTTTAACCGAATCAAAGGATTGGAAATATTAAAATAGCTTAAAATCAGGGCGTTGTGTTCAATAAAATACTTAGGGACACGATATGCCGGGTTTCTACGTATTTTATTCCCGCCAACCCTTGATCGCCTATCGCTGCCTGATCCCCAGCCAGGCGTTCACATAACAGGCAAAATCCCCGATTACTTTGCGGTCGTCGCCCAGGATTTTGCGCCATGCTGCATTTTCACCGGCTTTTTCCATATTGCGGGCCAATATGTTCACACTGTCGATCAGCGCATTGTGCAAACGGCTGCGCTCATCGTTTGTTTCAATTTTCTCTTCCACGCTCATAAAGTTCCATTGTGCCCTCACAGCCGCGTATCGGAGGGCGAGTTTGTAAAAGCTGTCTCTCAGTTTTGTAAGACTGCTTGAATCAACGGCCTGAAACATGGGAAGGAAAAAATGTTCGTTCATGATCTAAATTACGCTAACGTTTATAATTAAGGATGGGATATACGATTTAAACGAAAAACAGTCTATGAGTGTTGAGCCTCTCATACTTGCCGTCATAAGAGGCAGTCCCGCCATCGTTCCTTATGTCGGGTAAACTTTATACTTTGAGCTTTTTACTTTGAACTTTGAGCTTTGAGCTTCACTTTTTACTTTTTACTTTTTACTTTAGACTTGAAACCCTTTCCATCAGCTCATCCAGTTCCCAGGCATCCTTAAGCAGGAACTCCCCGATTCTCGTGCGCCGCAAGGCTGTGAGATGAGCGCCGCTGCCGAGGGCCAGGCCGAAGTCGCGGGCCAGCGACCGGATATAGGTCCCTTTGCTGCAACTGATCCGGAAATCCACCTCTGGCATTGCTATGCGGGTGATCTCAAATTCGCGCACATTGACCAAACGTGCTGTCAGCCCGGGATCTTCATCTTTTCGGGCAAATTTGTAGGCCCTTTTCCCGCCGATCTTTATGGCCGAGAAAACCGGCGGCACCTGCATAAGGTCGCCGGTAAGCTTTCGGGCTGCCTCGTGAATCAGCTCCGGGGTGATGTGTGCGGTTTCATAAATCTGGTCAATGTCATGCTCCAGATCAAACGAAGGGGTGGTGGCACCCAGCCTGAAAGTGCCGGTGTATTCCTTTTCCTGTCCCTGAAATTCTTCGATGCGTTTGGTAAATTTCCCGGTGCAGACTATCAGCAGACCATCGGCCAGAGGGTCAAGGGTGCCGGCGTGGCCTACTTTGATCTTTTTAATGTCGAGGTTCTTTTTCAGAAAAACCCTGAAACGGTTAATTACATCGAACGACGACCAGGTGAGGGGTTTGTTGATGAGCAGAATCTCGCCCTCTTCAAAGTTAAACTCCATCAGGCAATGCTTAATTCGTAACCCATGGCCAGCATTCCCAGAATAATCAGGCCAACCACGATGCGGTAATAGCCAAACACCCTGAATCCGTATTTTGTGAGAAAGGCAATGAAGGATTTGATCGCGATGAGGGCCACCACGAATGCCACCACGTTGCCGATCAGCAGTATGTCGATGTTTTCAGGGGTAATGGTTTTGTAGTTCTGCAGCAGTTTGTAACCCGAAGCAGCAAACATGGTGGGCACTGCCAGAAAAAAGGAGAATTCAGCGGCTGTTTTGCGGTCGAGTTTCTGGCTCATACCGCCGATGATGGTTGCCGCCGACCGCGATACGCCGGGGATCATGGCAATGCACTGTATGAGTCCGATTTTAAAGGCAGTTGGGTAGGTAATGTTCTGATCTTTGGACGGATTTTTAAACCACTTGTCAACAAAAAGCAGCACCACCCCGCCCAGCACGAGCATTACAGCCACCACCACGACATTTTCGAGCAGGCTGTCGATGAAATCACTCAGCAGAAACCCGATAACAGCGGCCGGGATAAAGGCAACCAACAACTTGTAGTAAAACTGAAGCGACTGAAAAAACCGCTTCCAGTATAGAATGATCACAGAGAGGATGGCCCCGAACTGAATGTTGACCGTGAACGCCTTCACAAAATCGTTGATCTCCATGCCCAGCAGTTCCTGGGTAATGATCATGTGACCCGTTGACGAAACCGGCAGAAATTCGGTGATTCCCTCAACAATGGCGATGATGATGGCCTCGAAAATGGTCATGATCAGTCGCGCGGTTTCTTCATGATGGCAAAAATCTCAATCACATAACCGGCAAGAATCAGCAGCGGGGCCAGGGTGAGGCGCTGAAAATTGAAAATGGCTTCGTTGAACACCTGGGGATCGTCCGATCCGCCGCCAACCATCAGAACAAATCCGAGGGCGATTACGGCCAGCCCGATCAGCATCAGGCGGTAGTTCTCTTTTGCGAAGGCGAACTGCATTTCTTTATCCGGAACAGC
>CALMDN010000359.1 GCA_937864935.1 uncultured Bacteroidales bacterium | reverse complement strand
TGATTTTACCTATGAGGATTTTAACCTGACCGGCTACGATCCGCATCCCCACATCAAAGCACCGGTGGCAGTGTGATGCACTGATCGGTTCGTTCTGCCTTACTGTGCTGATTTACAATATTATAAATTACAATCAATGAAGACAATCTCCATCATAGTGGCCATAGCCTCCAACCATGCAATCGGAAAGGACAATCAGCTTTTGTGGCACATCCCCGATGACCTGAAGCGTTTTAAGGCCCTGACCACCGGCCATACCATTGTAATGGGAAAACGAACCTTCGAGTCGCTGCCCATACGGCCATTGCCGAACCGAAGAAGCATTGTAATTACAGATATTCCGGGTGAAACAATTTCCGGCTGTGAAATGGCCTACTCAATTGACGAAGCCATCTCAAAGATGGAGGAAGGAGCCGAAAATTTCATCATCGGTGGCGGAATGGTCTACAGGCAATTCATGCCGCTGGCCCACAGGCTTTACCTGACGGTTGTTCACAAAGACTTTGAGGCGGATACCTTTTATCCTGAGATTGATTATTCCGAATGGGTAGAAGCATCGAAAGAAACCATTGACGCCTCAGAGAGCCTTGGCTTTTCCTATTCATACATCATCTTCAACCGTAAAAGCTAGTTTATAGTTTCTGGCTATTCCGGCAGTTCAAAGGCAATGATCCGGCCATTGAAAGCGGCAAAAATTCCCAACCCACCATTGATGTTCGAATAGAGGGGGAAAGGTTCAGCAAAGGGATTGCCGTCGCTGTAATTGGCCTGACGGAAGGCCCGGTGAAAATTGTAATAATGCTCATCGGTATTCTGCATCGAAATAAACAGGGTGTTGTTCCCTCCCTCATAGTTGTATATGTCATAGGTTTTATAGGTGAAATATTCAGCTTCCTTGTTTTTGTCGCTCACAAACGAATCACCCCTTTCAAACCCGGTTTCAGAGAAGTAATCATCATACCCGTATTCATAGGAATAGATGGTGCCGGCAGCAATGTGATAGAAATTGCCTTTCCCTTCGAGGTCACGAAACCGAAGGCTTACCCTCTGCGAAATCATTTCATATTCATTTACCGTTTCAACATTGGTGATCTCGATGTCAGGGACTTCATCGGAGGGCATGGTGCAGGAAGCTGTGGCATGGTATCCGTCAGGCGTGTTTACCTCCAGAGAATAGGTCCTGCCAGCCAGTAGCGGGAAAGCTGCTGTCCGGATCATATAGTAACCCAGCTCATGGTTGTATTCCGGAGTTACAGTGGTGGTTCCGTCGGAGAGGGTTACCGTGGCATTGTAAACCCTGTCATAACTGTCAGACAGGTTGCTGGTAGGCACGTATAGCGGACGGCTTTTCCAGATGCGTATGGCGATGGTATCGTCTTTCGGGTTCAGAAATCCGTTCACCACGAGTTTGGGCTCTGATTCGGGGGCTTCAACCTCAGTTACCATGGAATCGCAGGCCGCAAGCAACAGAAGGGCTGCAAAAGCGATGAGGAGTGCAGTATAGCGGAAGGGGTGCTTCATGTTGTCAGAATCTGATGTTGTACGAGAACGATGGAATCAGCGGGAAGATGGAAACCTGTTTCAGTTTTGTGGTAACCGTATTCTCATCATACTCTGATTCTTTAAAATAGAAAAACGGATTTTTCCGGTTATAGGCATTGTAAAGTCCCAGTTCCCAGGTGCGTTCGTGACGCTTCATTTTTTTGTGGAACTGAATGGCCAGGTCGAGCCGGTGATAGGCTTTCATACGCGATGAATTCACTTCACCATAGTCAGTGGCATCGTTGTACCAGTAACTGTCGTAATTGGCCCCGAAGAAGTGTGCAAAGGGCTGTGATTCCTGCTGGGGGAAGTTGCCGAGGGGCAGGGTAATGGCGTTGCCGGTTCCGTAGACCCAGGTGCCGGCAAGGGTGATTCTGTCGCTCAGGCTGTAAATGGCAACCAGCGATAGGTCGTGACGCCTGTCGTAGCGGGCCCAGTACTCTTTGCCGTAATTGATCTCATCAAACCGGAGTTTGGTCCACGAAAGGGTGTAGCCTATCCAGCCGTTCAGTTTACCCGACTTACGGTGAATCAGCAGCTCAACCCCGTATGAGCGGCCTGAGCCTGCCGTAACATTGTCCTGCCAGGTGAAATTCTGGGCCTCGGTCGGGTCGTCGAGCAACAGAAAACTGGCGCCGGGCTTGTAACCCAGAATACGGTTGCTCCATTTGTGATAACCTTCAAGTGTAACAGTGAGGTTGTACCTGTTGAGGTCCCTGGCCAGCCCTGCTGAAATCTGCCGGCTGTTCTGGGGGGCGACCCTTCCGGTGGAAGGCACCCAAAGATCGGTAGGCAGCCCGATGCCGGTGTTGCTCAGCAGATGCATGTACTGGTTCATCTCTGCATAGGCTGCCTTGGCAGAAATCCCCTCTCTGATCAGAAAGTTTAAAGAAAGCCGGGGCTCCGGAGAGAAGTAGTTTTTGTTGTCGGCAATGAAATGGCTCAGCCTGAGTCCGGCATTCATCCGGATCTTATCGCTGAAGACCAGGTTGTTTTCAACATACAGGCCGGTTTCAAGTGAATTGTACTCGGTTTTGTTTTCGTATTCGTACAATGCCTGACTGTCTTTCTCAACGATGGCACTTGGGGTGAATACATGGTTGGTTGACTGTATCCCTGCCCTCAGGGTGTAGCTGGCCGAATGATGGTATTCAAGATCATATTTCAGTGCAAGGTCGCGGATGCCGGAATTGTATTCCAGTGAGTATTTATCTGATTCAGTTTCCTCAATCGAGAATATCTGCAGATTGTAGTTGCTGAAAATCAATGAAGTGTTTGAGAATACCTTGCTGGAGAAAAGGTGGTTCCAGCGGAGTGTAGCTGTGGCGTTCTGCCAGTACAGGCCGCCTTTCGACTTGTAATACTCGTTGCCGGAATACTTCTCCCTGGTGGTAACCTGAAACTTATCGCGCCCGAAATAGCCGCTGAGGTAGAGCTTGTTTACCGGGCTGAAATCATAGTTGAGTTTTGCATTCAGGTCGTAGAAATAATAGCCTCCCTTGCCTTCTTCGCTCATAAACGGCCGGATCAGGGCGTCGATGTATGTTCTTCTGGCTGAGACGAGAAACGAGGCCGTATATTTGACAATCGGACCTTCCAGCACCAGCCTCGAAGAAATGATGCCGATGCCGGCTTCTCCTGCAATTTTTTCCTTGTTGCCATCTTTCATGGTCATTTCAATCACCGAAGAAAGCCGTCCG
>CALMDN010000358.1 GCA_937864935.1 uncultured Bacteroidales bacterium | reverse complement strand
GGTCACTCATGGTGGTCGGATCCGAAATTGTCGGCTCAATATTCGTCAGAGCTTTGTCGAGGTTGCCTTTGCGGAGATCGTTGTAAGCGGTGGTACGCAAGGCTTTCTGGCCATAAATTGCTGATACCGCGAAAAAGATCAGGAGAATCAGGGATGATTTTTTCATTTGATTATGATTTGTTTGGTTAAGCCAGGGTAAATGAAGGCTGCAAATATAAGTGATTAATCCTCATTACCAATTTCCTTGCCATTCTCTTCATCGGATTCATTGTCCTCCGTATCATCTGAGTCAGCATCAGCATCTTCCTCAGTCGGGAATGTATCAAAAGCACTTTCAGTCGGAGGCACAGGATGGAGGCTGTCATCCTGTGCCTCATCAACGGTTTCATCTGCTTCCACTTTGGTTACAGCGGCAATGGAATCATTTTCACGAAGGTTGATGAGTCTTACTCCTTGAGTTGCCCTTCCCATAACCCGCAGGTCGGCAACAGCCATCCTGATGATGAGCCCTGAGCGGTTAATGATCATGAGGTCATCATTATCAGTCACAGAGTCAATGGAAATGAGTTGACCGGTTTTGTCGGTAATATTGATTGTTTTAACCCCCTTGCCTCCGCGGTTGGTTACGCGGTAATCGTCAAGTTTTGAACGTTTTCCATAACCATTTTCAGAAACCACGAGTATATCGAAGGTGTTATTGTCGAGACAAATCATGCCGACAACTTCGTCAGTCTCTCCGGCCAGCGTGATTCCCTTAACACCGGAGGCATTTCTACCCATCGGCCTGACGGTGCGTTCGTTGAAACGGATAGCCCTCCCCGACTTGAGTGCCATCACTACTTCACTGCTGCCGTTGGTCAGTCTTGCTTCCAGCAGCTGGTCGTCGTCGCGTATGGTAATCGCGTTGATTCCATTCGCCCTGGGCCTTGAATAAGCTTCCAGGGAGGTTTTCTTGATAATTCCTTTCCTGGTGCAGAGGATGATGAAGTTGTTGTTGATGTATTCCTCATCCTTGATGCTTTTCAGATTGATAAACGCCCTCACCTTGTCGTCAGGTTCAATGTTGATCATGTTCTGAATGGCCCTTCCTTTTGAGGTCTTTGTTCCTTCAGGAATTTCGAAAACCCTGAGCCAGAACACCTTACCCTTTTCGGTAAAGAAAAGCATGTAATTGTGCATGGAAGCTACAAACAGGTATTCAAGGAAATCTTCGTCGCGGATATCTGATCCTTTGGCGCCACGTCCTCCCCTGTTCTGCCTGCGGTATTCTGAGAGCATGGTGCGTTTGATATAGCCCATGTGCGAAATGGTAATCACCACATTCTCATCGGCGATGGTATCCTCTATCCTGAAATCACTGGCTGAATACACAATCTCTGTTCTGGCTTCGTCGCCATAGTTTTCCTTGATGGCCAGGAGTTCGGTCTTGATGATCTCCATCCTCATGGTTTCATCAGAAAGAACATTTCTGTAATACTCAATCATCCTGAGCAATTCATTGTATTCTTCCCTGATTTTATCACGTTCAAGTCCGGTAAGACGCTGCAGGCGCATGTCGAGAATGGCCCTGGCCTGAATCTCGGTGAGACTGAAGGTTTCAATAAGTCCGTTGCGGGCTTCCTCTGGTGTTCTGGCTGCTCTGATCAGTGCGATTACCTCGTCGAGATGGTCGAGGGCAATGAGCAGGCCTTCAAGGATGTGGGCCCTCTTCTCAGCTTCGTTCAGGTCGTAACGGGTACGGCGGATGACGACTTCGTGACGGTGTTCAACAAAATAATGGATCAGTTGCTTGAGGTTGAGCAGCATCGGTCTGCCTTTGACCAGACATATATTGTTAACACTGAAAGAAGTCTGCAGCTGCGTCAACTGATAGAGTTTATTCAGTACTACATTGGTTACTGCATCCCGCTTCAGTTCATAGACAATGCGCATTCCGGAACGGTCTGACTCATCCCGGATATCGGAAATACCTTCAATTTTTTTATCGTTGATCAGGTAGGCTGTTTTCCTGATCATTTCGGCTTTGTTTACCTGGTAAGGAATGGCAGTAACAATGATGCTTTCGCGGCCATGGCTGTCGGTTTCAATTTTGCTTTCTGCCCGCATAACGATTCTGCCGCGGCCGGTTTCGTATGCATCCTTAACGCCTTCGTAGCCGTAAATAAAGCCTCCGGTAGGAAAATCGGGGGCTTTGATAAACTTCATCAGTTCAGGTATAGTGATCTCCCGGTTGTCGATGTAGGCGATGATGCCGTCAACAACTTCCTTGAGGTTATGGGGTGGCATATTGGTTGCCATTCCAACGGCAATACCGCTGGCTCCGTTGATCAGCAGGTTGGGCAGCTGTGCTGGCAAAACGGTAGGTTCCTGCAATGAATCATCAAAATTGAGCTGAAAGTCAACGGTATCCTTGTTGATGTCAGCAAGCATTTCCTCGGCGATTTTCTGCAGCCTGGCCTCGGTATAACGCATGGCTGCCGGACTGTCTCCGTCGATAGAACCAAAGTTACCTTGTCCGTCAACCAGGGGATAGCGGAGTGACCATTCCTGGGCCATTCTCACCATTGCATCATAAACCGAAGAGTCTCCATGGGGATGATACTTACCCAGCACCTCCCCTACTATCCTGGCGCTTTTCTTGTATGGACGGTTTGAATAAACCCCCAGGTCAAGCATACCGTATAAAACGCGGCGATGCACCGGTTTTAAACCATCCCTGACATCGGGCAACGCCCTCGACACTATCACCGACATTGAATAGTCGATGTAGGCCGCTTTCATCTGATTCTCAATATTAACTTTTACAATCTTTTCGCTATTCTCTTGATTTTCCATTACTTAACCCAGTAAGTTTTAAAAGAAACAATGTAGTCATTAAAGGGATACGAAGGTACATTTTTTTTTGCTACCAATGATTTTGAAAACAGGACTTAATCATCAACTTACTAACAACGTCTTGTTAAGAAATGGATTGCGGCATTGTATTTGATTTTGGGATTTATTGTCAATTTTACTGAACCAAAATCAGCAGCCTGTTGATATTGGCTGATTAAATCAGTAACTTTGATATATGCTTAAAAACAATAGATGATGCTGGTTGTTAATAGACTGGTATCGGGAAAAGCTGGACGGAAGTTCAGGCTCAACAAACTAACAAAACTAAAGAAATGGAAGCAAAGTTTTCTCAACGTGTCAAGGATGTTTTAACCTACAGCCGTGAGGAATCACTCAGGCTGGGCAATGATTATATAGGTGTCGAACATTTGCTTCTGGGAATCATACGTGAGGGAGAAGGTATGGCCATACAAATACTGAACCTGTTGAATGTTGATACCAATGAAGTAAGGCGGTCTATCGAATCTGCCGTCGGCAGTTCTGCAAAACGTGACAAATCGGCAGAGAATCTGCCATTGGTCAAACAGGCAGAACGGGCCCTGAAACTGACTTATCTTGAAGCCAAAATGTTTAACAGCGAACTGATCGGTACTGAGCATTTGTTGCTCGCGATTCTGAAAGACGAAGACAATCTGGTAACCAGCACCCTGAACAAATATGGGGTGGACTATGATGCCGTCAGAGATGAGCTGAAGTCAATAATCAGTAATGAAGAGCAATCAACGCATGAAACACCGCACGATGAGTTGCCGGGCAGTTCATCGGAGGATGAACCGGAGGAAGGCAGGGGATTCAGCGGTGGAGCCCGCAAACCGGCTGACTCCAAGTCAAAAACACCGGTCCTCGACAACTTCGGGCGCGATCTGACCAAAGCAGCAGAAGAAGGCAGACTTGACCCCATTGTCGGAAGGGAGA
>CALMDN010000357.1 GCA_937864935.1 uncultured Bacteroidales bacterium | reverse complement strand
CTTTGAAAATTCTGCTGGAATTCAACCTGCCCTGTATAATATGCGGAGAACCTGTATGGGGCAATCTCGGTGAATTGATCCGGGATCACAACCTCCCGGAACAGGATACCGAAAAACTCATGAGCCGGCTTCAACCGCTCAGCAACTGATCTTATATTCCGGATTATGGCGCCAGTCTTTCCCTGACCCAGGCTTCCTGATCCTTTCTGAACCTAATCCTGTCGTGCAGACGACCGGGCCTGCCTTGCCAGAATTCAAATACTTCTGGATCAACCACATAACCACCCCAATAATCCGGGCGATTGAGTTGTGCCGCCTCCTTCTGAGCAAGGATTTCCCCGAATCTTTTCTCCAGAATTTCCCTGCCCTCCACAACTTCACTCTGCGGGGAGATGATAGCCCCGATGCGACTCTCCAAAGGCCTGGAATTAAAATAGTTATCAGATGATTCAGCCGATTCCCTGCATACCACCCCTTCAACCCTGACCTGACGCTCAAGCTCCGGCCAGAAAAAAAGCAGAGACACAAACTGATTTGATTCTATTTCCTTTCCCTTTCGGCTGTTATAATTTGAATAAAACAGGAATTTCCCCCCATCGAACCCCTTGAGCAGAACTACCCTTGAGGATGGCCTGTTGCGTTCTGATACGGTAGAAAGCACCATGGCTGAAGGCTCAGAAACATTGGCATCAAACGCATCCTTCAGCCAGAGTCTGAATAATTCTGCAGGATTGCTTCCTGATGCAGCCTCTTCAAGGGTATGCTTGCTGTAATTAAGTCTGATATCGGCCAGTTTCATCTTTTTTAGCCTTCAACAATCAAAAGCTGATTCTGTTCAGTAAGGTTGTTCAAGGATAATGATAACTTTGCAGAAAATACATCCGCCATGAAGCCATCTTCAAACCCCCTGGCAATGATTTCCCTGTTGCTTCTGCTACTCCAGACAAGTCTGCAGGCCCAGAGCACTTCAGATAGTTACAAAGCATATGTTGAATCGGTTCAGACGGAAAGAGCCGCGAAAGATGCTGAATTCAACAATCCCGGCGAAACTCCGCTCAGTGATGACAACAAGCTGCACTTTAAAGGACTGAATTACTTCAGGATTTCAGATTTCTACAGAGTTGTTGCCCATCTCGAAATATATGAGCATCCTGATACCATCAGGATGAAAACCACCACAGAAAGACTTCCTCTTTATCTGGTTTACGGGAAAGCCAGTTTTAATCTGAAAAACCGTAATTTTACCCTTACCATTTTCAGAAATGTAGGTCTGATGTCAAAGGAAGGCTATGAAGATTATCTGTTTGTCCCTTTTCGCGACGAAACCTCCGGCAAGGAGAGTTATACCGGTGGTAGGTATGTTGATGCCCGCATTTCCGGAGATTCAACCATTGTAATCGATTTTAACAAAGCCTATAATCCCTATTGCGTATACAACAGCAAACGCTACAGCTGCCCTGTACCCCCAGCAGAGAACTACCTGCCGGTTAAGATAAAAGCCGGTGAAAAGGATTTTGCGCATTGAGAAATCCAGAGCTAAGATTAACAAAGAGAAGTCTTTTACGTTATTTCTATACTGAATAATCTGCTTATAATCACACATGTTACGGAGCATAGACGATTTATCGGTTAAAATATTGATTGTGCTGATGATTGGAGCTTCAGCAGATAAACTCGTCGCTCAGAATTACAGATTCAAGGAAAACTGGTATCTGGGCCCACAGGTGAATGTTGTCTCATTCTTCGGGGATCTGAGTGTTCATGATTTCAATCCGGCCCGGAAACTTAATGCCGAAAGCGATTTTGCCTGGGGTGTTGTAGCCGGAAAATCGGTGAATAAATTTCTGGATATCAGGATAACCGCCAACCAGGGTAATATGCGCGGGTCAAATCCGGATATCAATATGTATTTCAACAATACCTTTTTTGAAAGCAATCTGGAATTGGTTGTAAGTGTTACCCGACTATTCAAACCAAAGAAAAAACCCGAATTTGAAGTCAGGGTCTTAGCCGGTGCAGGTTATATCAGCTACCGGGCTATAAAGTACGACCTTACTGACAACTCTTATATTTCTTCTGTTGGTTATTCTGTCCTGAGAAAACCAGACGGCAGAAGAGGTCACGGGTTCTCGGTCCCGGTCGGCCTCGAACTGGATTATTATGCAGGCTTAAACTGGGCTTTGCGTACATCTTTTGCGTTCCGGCTTCACAGCTACGATTTGCTTGATGCTCACATAGGGTCAACAGGAATCAGCGACCGGTATACCATTTTTTCATTGGGAGTAGTCAGGATATTCAATCCTGCTAAATCGAAAAAACGCGACAAGATATCCGGAGCCCCCGATTCTTTCTGACCATAATACCTCCGTCAAACACTTTGTTGTTAAAGGAAACAGAGTCTGTTTCGTCAGCCGGAAATCCCGCCTTCCATATCGTTGTACAGCGATCTGAATTTCTCAATCACGGACTGCCTTTTTCTTGTTTCATCGGCAAGTTGAGCCCTCAGGGTAGCTGCCAGGTTCATCAGGCTGCTCCGCTCCTCTACCAGTGATTTAATAATCAAATTTTTACCTTCTTCATCTTCAGCAGAAAGTATATCATCCGCAGCAACAACCTGCAAGGGTACCGTCTGGCTTTTTAACCTGCTGCTCAGCATCCTGTTTTCCTCCTCCAGGAGTTCGCATTTCTGTTGCATCGACTGCATACGCTCCTGATTCAGATGAATCCCCCTTTCGAGTTCTTCACGAAAACCGAGCTCGCGTTGTTTAAGTTTGTTCATCTCAAGCTCTGCCAGGGCAGCCTGTGATTGTTTTTCTGAAGCAAGGGCTTCAATCCGCATTACCTCTTCCTGCAATGTGTTGATTCTGTTGCTTCTGCGGATCAGAAAGTAAACCAGAAAAAGAAGTACAAGCAGCAAAAAGGCTACAAAAGCTTTCAGGAGTAACAGCATCATGCGGTTGTTTCCCGTATCCGGAGAAGCAATGCTCTGCATCGGTTCTTCCATCCCGGTATGGTCATTTACTGATGTTAGTTCAGCAATGGCAACAGAATCAGCCTGTATTCTGCTCACCAATGAATCAATGATCTGAGCATCTGTTGCGGTAAGTTTCTCCAGGTTATCAGAGAGCCTTTTCAGGTTGATCCATGAGTTCACTGTCATTGTATCCCTCACCGAATGATACTGACGCATATAATATTCCCTTTCCTGAAACAACACAGAATCAACCTGAGCAGAAGACCCCATCACATCTGTATAAAACAGAACAAGGAAAAAAATAAACAGCGGAAGCATTGCTTTCATCACGGGCATTTTCTTCAAAAATAGCAAGAATTCGCTGTACCGGAGGTTACTCCTGTCCTCTTTTTTAAATTGATTCTTAAAACTCCCGGCAACAATGTCAATTTTAGGTAATTTTGTTCTGATAAAAGCTTTGCCTATGTATTTCAGACTGCGCTTTCTACCCGTTGTTTTCATCACACTGTTCACACTTTCTTCGTCTAACCTCAGCGCCCAGAATGGCTACAAAATCAACATTCAGATTGAAGGTCTGCAGGATAGCCTGATATACCTGGCCAATTATAACGGCGATAAGCAATTCATTGTTGATACAGCTTATCTGATGAAAGGGAATGCTTACGAATTTTCAGATAAAAAACCCCTGTTGCCGGGCATGTACTTTCTTACCACTGCCGCGAAGGCTAAATTATTCGACTTCGTTGTTGATAAGTCATCTGAATTCAC
>CALMDN010000356.1 GCA_937864935.1 uncultured Bacteroidales bacterium | reverse complement strand
TGTTGCCCCTCCGGTTCATGCCGAGCACCCTGGCCCCGCCGCCGTACAAAACTTCAGCTTTGTCGATGCCGAAATTCAGGGTCATCAGCGAGTCACGCATCGAAAATCCCCTGTTTTCCGCGATCAGAAATTCATCCTGGTTATAGTATTGAATTCTGAATGGTGACTTGGTGATTTTCAGACAGATGCCTTTCGATCTGACAGAGATATTGTTGCCCTCCTCGGTCAGGGTAAAATCAATTTTTTTCGCATTCATAACAGCAGCAAAGGAGAAGTCGCTGAGCTCTTTGTCGTAAGGGAAAAAGCTGGTATGAACAATAAAATCGTTCAGAACCTCAATGTGATAGGTTCCATCGCTTACCTGAATCTCAATCCTGTCGCTCAGCACCTGTATTTTGCTGAACTGCCGACCGGTTGCTTGCCCCGATGCACTGACCGAAATGCCGGTGATCAGCAGAATGCCCAGAATTTTTGCCAAAATTTTCATAATGCGGAATGGTTGGATAAAGGGGGTTAAAGTTACACAAAATCAGTAACTTTTTCCCAATGATTAAGTTAGTTTGTCCATAATCTGAAGGAGTTGGCTACCTGAAAATACTGATATTTTGATGTTTGGGGAATTGGTTTAGCGATTAGCGTAAATTTGCCAAAAAAAGCCATGGAGGTAAAAGCTACGATTGTTTTGGGCAAAGGCAGGGATGAAGCTGTCAGGCGGTTTCACCCCTGGGTATTCTCCGGAGCCATTCACCACATTAACGGGAAACCTGAAGATGGTGACATCGTGGAGGTTACAGATATTAATGGCCGTTATCTGGGGACAGGGCATGCCTGCCATGGCTCCATAGCCGTAAAACTTTTCCACTTTGGCCCGGATAAGCCCGCTGCGGACTTCCTGGTCTCAAAACTCAGGAACTGTCATTTGTTGCGTAAAGACATCGGATTTGCCGGCAATAAAAAATCCAACGCCTATCGGCTTGTTTTCAGTGAAGGCGACGGACTTCCGGGGCTGGTGGTGGATTATTATAACGGCATTGCGGTAATCCAGGCACACAGCATGGGCATGTACCTGATGCGTAATGAAATTGCAGATGCCCTGAACCAGATCTATGGCAACAGCCTGAAAGCTGTTTACGACAAGAGCAGCGAAGCATTGGGGAAATCTGGCAGTCAGTCAGAAGGCGACGGGTTTCTCTCGGGCCATGCACAGAACATTGAGATTCTTGAGAATGGCCACCGGTTTCTGATTGACTTTGTTGACGGTCAGAAGACCGGTTTCTTCCTCGATCAGCGCGATAACCGGGCTTTGCTTGGCCGCTATTCGAAGGGAAAGAATGTACTCAATACCTTCTGCTACACCGGGGGATTTTCAGTTTATGCGCTGGGCGCCGGGGCCAGCCGGGTTACTTCCCTCGACAGTTCACGAAAGGCCATGGATGCCTTGCAGCAGAATCTTGTTTTGAACGGGTTCTCCGGTCATCAGCACGAAAGCATTGTTGCCGATGCAAAGGTTTATCTGAGCAACATGCCAGCTGACTTTGATGTGGTTGTGCTCGACCCGCCGGCTTTTGCCAAGCGACAGGCAGATCGTCAGAAGGGCATGCAGGGCTATCGTTTTATCAATACTGCCGCTCTGAAAAACATTAAACCGGGTGGCGTGCTGTTTACCTTTTCCTGTTCGCAGGCCATCAGCCGGGAGATGTTTTCCTCGGTGCTGATGTCGTCGGCCATCGATGCAGGGCGATCTGTGAGGGTGTTGCACCAGCTGGGACATTCGGCCGATCATCCGGTAAGTGTTTTCCATCCGGAAGGAGAATACCTCAAGGGACTGGTACTGAGGGTTGAATAGTATCCCTGATTGGCTTTGAATTGAGGTGTAAAAGGAAGAATCTGATGATGTATTTATGGCCTGTCGAAAATGGTTCACTGATGCCTCAGTTTGATGCAACTGCAGATCACACCACGAATTCCAGAAAATTATCCTTTGTGATACTCCGGAAAATTTTACCATAATTCTCAACCCAGGCTTTTGGTGCTTTACTGTTGGACTTCCTGTATTTTATTTCGAAAGCATCAAGGTTATTGCCGGTTTCTTCAATATAATCGAGTTCAGTCCCGGTGTATGTTCGCCAAAAATAGGTATTGACCTTTTTTTGTTCATAGATTAGCTTCTTTTTACGTTCAGATATAATGAAACCCTCCCAGAGTGGGCCAATGTCATTTCTTGACTCCGGTGGGTTTAAATTATCAATCAGTATATTCCGAATGCCGTTATCATAAAAATAGTACTTCTGGGATTTGCTGATTTCGTTTCTCAGGTTCCTGCTGAAAGCAGCCATTCGGAAAATTATAAACGATTGTTCCAAAAGGAACAAATAGCGCTCTACTGTTTCCCGGTTCAGGTTCAAACGGTCACATAGTTCTTTAATGCTGACCTGTGATCCCACCTGAAAAGCAAGAAGCCTGAGCAAGTCCCTTATTTTCATTGGATAACGTATATGTTCCAACTCCAGAATATCTTTGAAGAGGGTAGAATTGGTTATTTCACGCAGATACTCCTCTTTTTCCTTTTGGTTGATGGTAGTGATGACTTCAGGATACATCCCATAGATGAGCCTTTCGTCCAATTGATCCCGGAGTTCGAACTCGTTGAAGTCCAATGCCAGTTCTTTTAAAGAAACTGGTAACAATGTGTGTATTTTTTTTCGTCCGGTTAACGCTTCTGAGACCCGGTCAGACAACAAAAAGGATGACGATCCGGTTACCAGGACCTTTAATTCCGGAAGCTCATCGTGCAGTATCTTAAGATTAATGCCAATTTCAGGAACCCGTTGTCCTTCATCAATAAACAGCAGATCATAGCCACTTACCAATGATTGCAGTTTCTTCAGATCCCTGCTTGAAAGAACATCTAAATACTTTAACTGATCAGCATTTATCATCAGGCTTCTGAAACCGGTATCTTCAATAACTTGTTCCGATAGTGTTGTCTTTCCCACCTGCCGTGGCCCATATAAAATAATAACTTTGCCTGAGTGTTTCAGGTCTTTGGAAATCAGGTCTGTCAGTATTCTGGAGATTAACATAGTGGAAAATTTACCCAAAAATACGAAAATTTACGGTTAACCATAAAAATTCATATTTAAAATTTACGGTTAACCATAAATATTTAAACTTTGTAGGGGAAGTAAGTGAATCCAGCTGAAGAAGACTGATCAGTTTATTCTAATAACCTGTTCCGGCGAAAGCCCGGCAGAATGAACCGTTTCTGCCATTTGCATGAAATTATTCCGGGGCATTTCCGATGTTAAGTTTATCTCGGAGGAACTGATATTTCAGCTCCCTTGCTTCATTGGTCAGGCCATGTCCCATCAGCGGATAAACAGTGTATTTTTTTTCGGATGTGAGTTTGTTGTATGCCGAGAAATTGATGCGGGGCGGACAGGTTTCATCCAGCAATCCGACAGCCATGTATACACTGGCAGTGATCATCGGGGCCATGTTGCTGATATCGAAATAGCTCAGGGTACTCAGAATTCCGTTCATTCCGAAAGCCGGATGGGCTTCGGCATAGGCATTCCACTCACTGGCCGGCCATTGGGCGACTTTCACATAGTCGGGAAAATCGCTCAGGAAAGGTACTTCAGGTACCGCTGCCCTGATCCGGTTGCCACACAGCGCCGCTGTAGCGAAACTGAGTGCCCCGCCCTGGCTTCCGCCCTCCACAGCTACCCGGGTGGTGTCAACCTCAGGCAGTGAAAAGAGAAAATCAACTGCCCTCACACAATCCATATAAGCCCCGCGGTAGATATAATCATTTTTATCTTCAATGCCTTCAATCAGGTATCCGGGAAATCCGGGATTCACATCATCGCGGCTGTTGCCATGACCGCGGATATTCAGCCCCAGGCTTACGACATTGTCGTCGGGAAATGTCCAGTTGGCTTGCAGTACTGAACTGTAACCCTGCACGGTTAAAACTGCAGGATACCTGCCGGGCTTCTTCGGGGTAAGCAGGTAGGCCCTCACTTTGACATTCCCGAACGACTGCATTTCAACGATATAACAATCACGGTTTTCGGTACCCAGACTATCAGCTTTTATCAGTTTGTACTTTGG
>CALMDN010000355.1 GCA_937864935.1 uncultured Bacteroidales bacterium | reverse complement strand
GGAGGCAAGGTTGCCGATGAGCTCATCTTTTCGGGCTCCACAGCCAGGTTGAACTTTGTTTGTGAATTGAATCCTGAAGATGAAAAAGTTGCAGTGACCCGGTAAATACCGGGCAGGGGATTGCGGAGGGTGTGGGTGCGGATCTCTGTTGATTTGCGTTGTAGCGTAACCACATTGGAAGAGATGGCAATGGTATCATAAAAATCGTTGAGCACCAGGATCCTGAGGTTGCCTTCGATGCTGCTTTTGTTGTTGTTTTTCAATTCAACCGGAATGTCGAGCTGGCCAATGTTGGTAAAAACCCTGTCCTCATCGGCTATCACCGGAGCAATGCGGAAAAGGTCACTTTTACCGGCTATTTCAAGGGAGATTTCATCGCCATAGATGCCACCTCCTCCTCCATCGTCGTATACCCGCACAGCGATGGTGTTGAGCTCGCCCCAGCGGATAAGCTTGTACGGAATCAGATAATTTCTGTCAGCATCGTACCTGCATTCATAGGTGGGCGGCACATCCCCGTTACGACCGACCAGCGTCCCGTTGAAATAGGTGAAATCCACATCGTCGATCCTCGCCAGTTTCAGGGTGAGCCCGCCGCTTCGGGAAGCCTCCTTCTTCATTGAAACCGGAATCTCAATCTTTACCCTGTACCAGCCAAATCCGTCGTAATTGGCAAAACCCCAGTTTTCCCAGGGTGTTCCTGCAGTCGCATCAACCCAATGGCCATCGTCGAATGAGACATCTTTCCATTCAGGGTTATCGCCGGTTGAGAATTTCCATTGAGCTGTGAGCAGATTCTGACTGTTCAGAAAAAGCGGGAAAAGAATCAGTAAAAGCAGATAGGCGGGTCTTTTCATACAGGCAAGTTTTTTTCGGTAATCATGGATTTTCCGGGCTGTGAATAGTGCTAACCATCGTTAATCCCGGGGGGATTCCGATCCGGAAATTCCGGAGCCACGAAGGTAGGAACTAAAGTGCATCTGAACAAATCAGGAATTGGCTGCAGGGGACATTTACCACCGGATAACCTTTCGTAAACTACTGACCAGTATCGGGTTCCTCAGAATTACTCCTTTTCGTCCGTTAACGTACACAACAATCTCAATTCCGATCGGTAGATTTCGTAAAAATATTTTTAAAGTGCTGTAATTCAGTAATATAAATAATGGCATGATTATGCTGTAACAATACAGCATCAGAGCAGTCTTTGATACGAAAATATACAGAGCAATGAGGATATTTGTTTTACTGCTGACGGGCCTGTTCTTTACAGCCTTCGTTTCAGCCGCATCAAACGATACTGTAAGGTCATACAGGCCGGCCAGGGTTACAGCTGCCCCTCCGGTGGCCGATGGGATGATTCAGGAGTCTGAATGGCCGGCCGACGGATGGGAAAGCGCCTTTATTCAGCAGAAACCGCTGCAGTTTCAGCCTGCTTCACAACGGACTGATTTTAAGATATTGTATGACAACGATTTCATTTATATAGCTTACAAGGTGTTTGAATCGGATCCTTCGAAGGTGAGCCGCCGTTTGTCGCGACGTGATGAAATGGAGGGTGATCTGATCGGGATTCAGCTGGACAGTTATTTTGACAAAACCACGGCTTTTCTTTTCTGGATAACCGCAGCCGGCGTGAAAATAGACGGGATTGTCGGCAATGGTATTCAGGGTGAAGATGTTTCATGGGATGCCGTGTGGATTGGCAAAACGGCCGAAACTGCTGAAGGGTGGACCGCCG
Organism: uncultured Bacteroidales bacterium; assembly: GCA_937864935.1. GTDB lineage: Bacteria > Bacteroidota > Bacteroidia > Bacteroidales > Lentimicrobiaceae > Lentimicrobium. The sequence goes on along the minus strand of CALMDN010000355.1, from coordinate 3,267 downwards.
AAATGAAAATACCGCTGAGCCAGTTGCGGTTTTCGGCAGCTGATTCTCATACCTGGGGGATGCAGATTCTCAGGTACATCGAACGCAACGATGAGGTTGACCTTTGGCAGCCCATCGCCGTAAATGCGCCAACCTGGGTGAGCCGGTTCGGATTGCTGAAGGGGCTGGAAGGAATTCAGCCAAAACGACAGATAGAACTGATGCCCTACCTTACTGCACAAACCGAACGCTACAGGCATGAGGAAGGAGATCCGTTTCATAACGGCAAATCATCGGGCTTCTCCGGCGGGCTCGATGGCAAGATCGGGATTTCCAACAACATGATCCTGGATTTTACCATCAATCCCGATTTCGGGCAGGTTGAAGCCGATCCTTCGGAGGTCAACCTGTCGGCATTTGAATCCTACTTTGAAGAGAAGCGTCCTTTCTTTGTTGAAGGGAACAATATCCTCAGCTTTGGTGTTACGCCGGGTGAAAACGAATCCTCCAGCGACAATCTTTTCTATAGCAGGAGAATCGGCCGGGCTCCTCACCGCGACCTGTCAGATTACGACTACTACGATTCTCCGGCCAACACCACCATACTGGGGGCATTCAAACTAACCGGCAAAACCCGCAACGGATGGTCGGTAGGGGTGCTTGAGTCGGTGGCATCGCGCGAAAAGGCCGATGTTGTGCTCTCTGACGAACAAGACAAGCTGGAAGTTGAGCCTTTGACCAACTATTTTATCAGCAGGGTGAAAAAGGATTTCAACAAAGGAATTACCACACTCGGGGGAATGTTCACGGCTGTTAACCGAAACCTTGAGAATACCGGAATGGACAATCTGCATAAGGCAGCATACACCGGGGGCATTGATTTCAGCCAGTCGTGGAAAGATCGTACCTATTACCTCAATGTGAAGCTGATGGGAAGTTATGTGAGCGGCGACACCTCGGCGATCAGGGCTACACAGGAGTCTTCGGCCCGGTATTTTCAGCGTCCTGATGCAAGCTACCTGAATTTCGACCCTTCGCGCACCTCCCTGGCAGGTCATGCCGGCATCGTTGAGTTCGGGAAAGCCGGAAATGGTAAATGGCTCTTTGATACCTGGATCAACTGGCGGTCGCCTGGTTTTGAAATCAACGACGCAGGCTTTCAGCGCCGCTCCGATGATATTTTTCAGGTTATCTGGATAGGCTACCGCCAGCACAATCCGGTATGGATATTCAAGCGGATCAGTTACAACTTCAACCAATGGACCGGATGGGATTTCGGACAACACCTCCGTTACTCCGGAGCCAACGTCAATGCGAATTTCCAGTTTGTCAATCAATGGAACGCGGGCATGGGTGTCAACCGTGATTTTGCCCAGCGATCAAATTACGTTCTCCGGGGTGGCCCGGCCATGCTGCTTCCCGGTGGCAACAACCTGTGGGCTTCCCTGTCAACCAACCGGTCGAGAAAACTTAACGGGGGCGCGAACTTCAACGTTTTTGAAGGGGATGAAGGCTCCAGTCTGTACAAGAATTTCTCTTTGCGACTCACCTATGCTCCGGTGAATGCAGTAAACATATCCTTTACCCCTTTTTACAGCAGGGAGCATACGCTGCTACAATATGTTGAAACCCTGGAGATGCAGGGCGACGACCGGTATGTGTTCGCATCAATGCGTCAGGAGACCCTCGGACTTCCCTTCAGGATCAATGTCGGGATTACCCCGGATATGACCATTCAGTATTACGGACAGCCTTTTATAGCGGCAGGAGAGTATTACGACTACAAAATGATCACCGATCCAAAGGCGGATGCATTTACCGGAAGATTCAGGAATTATGAGCCGTCGCAGATCAGTTATGATTCAGAAAGTGAAACCTTTAGTATTGATGAGGACAACAATGGCAGCGGGGATTATTCGTTCAGCAAGCCCGATTTCAACGCTTTCCATTTTATTTCGAATCTTGTCTTGCGTTGGGAATACCGACCCGGTTCTTCTGTTTACCTGGTGTGGTCGCAGAATCGCTCAGATTCCCGTTCCCTGGGAAGGTTCAATCCGGGTTCTGACTTCGATTATCTCTCAACGATCTTTCCCCACAATGTTTTCCTGATCAAGATTTCTTACCGGTTTTCTGTGTAGCATCATTATTCGGCATCGTTGCCTTTCAGTCTGTCGATCGTACGTCTTTCCTTTTTGGTAGGGCGGCCGGTGCCTCGGTCGCGTTTTTCGGCATTCAGCTCGTGCATGAATTTTATCCGTTCGTATTCTTCAACAGGGGTAAGGTCGTCGAAAGCTTCGGCAGCCAGTTTTGCGGATACCCTGTTGTGAATGAGCGATTTTACCCTGATGGTTTTGTTGAGGGGGTTGAGGCTGACAGCAATCACATCACCGGGCTTCAGTATCCGTGAAGGTTTAACTGCCGCGTTGTCGATCTTCACTTTTCCGGCACGGCAGGCATCTCCGGCCATGGTACGTGTTTTATAGATCCGTACTGCCCAGAGCCATTTATCAATACGCAGTTCGTCGGCCATGGGTGTTTATTTCTGACGGAAGTATATTTCCAGCGGGACACCCGAAAAATTGTAGTGTTCGCGAAGCCGGTTTTCCACATACCGGCGGTAAGGCTCCTGCACATACTGCGGCATGTTGCAGAAAAAAACAAATACAGGGTAAGCCAGTTTCAGCTGGGTAATGTACTTCACCTTCACATATTTGCCCTTGATGGCAGGGGGCGGATTGTCCTGAAGGATCGGCAGGATATCGTCCATTAGCTTGCGGGTAGGGATGGACTGGCACCGGGCTTTGTGCACCTGACTCACAGCTTCCAGGGTTTTGTGAATGCGCTGTTTGTTGATAACCGATGTAAAAATGATGGGCACATCCGTAAACGGAGCAATCCTGCTTTTGATCACCTGCTCGAATTCCTTGTGGGTGTTGTTTTCTTTCTCAACAAGGTCCCACTTGTTTACGACAATGACGATGCCCTTGTGGTTTTTCTGGGCGAGTGAAAATATATTGATATCCTGACTTTCAATACCTTGCGTTGCATCGAGCATCAGAACGCAGATATCGCTGTTCTCAATTGCCCTGATGCTGCGCATTACAGAGTAAAACTCGATGTTTTCCGAAACTTTGCCTTTTTTCCTGAGCCCTGCAGTATCCACCAGCAGAAAGTCAAAGCCGAAACTATTGTACCGGGTGTAGATTGAATCGAGCGTGGTGCCAGTGATAGGGTTAACGATGTTGCGTTCATCGCCCAGCAAGGCATTGATCATGGAGGATTTGCCAA
>CALMDN010000354.1 GCA_937864935.1 uncultured Bacteroidales bacterium | reverse complement strand
GCCGTTGACGACGGAGTTGGTTCCGTCACCGCTTCCGAAGACGTCGATCAGGGTGAAGTCGTTGGGATCGCTGGCCGCTTTAAGACCATTCTTAATGGAATCGTTGTCGATGCGGAAGAGATACCAGTTCATGCCTTCCCAACCACTAAGGTTCTCGCCGGTGTTTTCGCCCCAGGGATTGTAATTTCTTCCTAAATCAACATTTGTTTTGTAACCGCCCCACCAGGGATGTTGGGTGGCATTCACCTGGCCGCCACGTCTTTCACCCACCACAAAGACTTCTCCGGGATAAACGATAGGATCGACTGCCGGGTCGGGGATGACCATGGCAGGCTGGGTTTCCCAGGTGGCCTGGTCTACCCATTTATAGCCGGGAATGTACTTCAGATACCGGCTGGCCCAGCTGTCGGTAGCGGATTGCATGGTGATGGCCTCGGCCGGATTGTTGATGTTAGCCCAGGCGAACATGTAGTTACTCAAATCGAGCACCTGGTTCCCAGGGTTCACCACCTCCATGTAACTGTTGGCCCACTGGTCACGGTATACAAATTCCGAGATGAAGGGATCGGGAGCATAAGGCTCAATATTTTCAAGGGCTTTCTCCTTGTTCATGGTCACCTTGTAGGAGAGTTTGGTCGTTCCGTCTTCAGCAGTGGTATTAAAGGTAACGGTACGGTCGGCCAGGGAGCCTGCCAGGTTCGTAGCCCTGTGCACCTGCACTGTGGTGTTGAGCTGTTCAGGAGTAGCCACCAGAGCCGGCATTCCGGCGACATCGGCGGGAATGCTGATGGTGTAATCATAGTTGGTGCCACTGAATCCGGGAATGGTGTCTCCCTTCCATCCGAAGTATCCCTTCAGGGTTTCGGGAACATCGGGCCAGGTAATGGCGCTCAACCGGGCGATCTTGTTGGGAGCATACCGGTTGATCTTGATGAAGTATTCCTTCACCGATCCGTTCTTGGCGGTCACCTTCAAACGGTCGCCAGTTTTGAGGTCGGCCCTTTGCACACCGTCCACAAACTGCAATTCCCAGGTCGCCTGTGCGGGTTTCTCGAGGTATTTCAGCAAGGAGTCGACCCTGGTGTTGTACCCGATGCCCAGCAGCAGGTTGCCGGCCATGATGGTGTCGACTGCATGCCCGGTGGTAATGCCGCAGTAGGCCCCCATGCCCACATAGGTTCCGTTGTACTGCTCGTTGTTGTATTGCATCGGGATTTTGGGCATCACGATGTTGTCGGCATCGGTCGAAGGCAGTACGTTGATGACGAATTTGATCTCCTGGAGGGTGTTGCCCACGGCATAGAAGGTGATGGTGTCGTTGGTGCGCGCCGAAGCATAGGCCGAGTCTTCCTTGGCTGCAGAGAGGGTGTAGTACCAGGCCAGTCCGGGGGATTCCACGAAGTTGTCGAGGAAGTAGAACTCATTCCTTACGCCCCAGGGCACGGTGATTTTTTTGTTGTTGATATCCACCACAGTGGCCGAGGTTTTACCCTTGATCGATTCGGTGCTCAACGTAAAGTTACCATGGTTGCCAATGGTCCAGTAGGGTTTCACCAGCGGGTTCCATCCGCCCTGGGGGAACCTCAGGGGCAGCCATTCCGAGTCGGTGATGTCGACACC
>CALMDN010000353.1 GCA_937864935.1 uncultured Bacteroidales bacterium | reverse complement strand
CATTTAAATTAAACATCAAATCTACATAACTTTGACCTTATATAAAGTAAATTGTTTGGCAGGTATTTTTACTATTCGGAACTTTGTAGAGTAATATATATTTATAAAATTAAGAATATCAGTTTATAAGGATAAAATATGTAGTGTTATTAAATTGGTATTCTCTTTTAGCCTGGCTATTTTGTAGAGTCATTGTATTGAATTGGACAGCCGCTGTAACTGAACAATTGTATTAATTTTACCTCAGCTATCCGTAAAGCGGGATTCATTTCTCAAATCAAGCGGATGGTGGTATACGCCGGAAAAAACCCTGGAGATTCTTTTTGTCAAAGGCCATTTCAACTGGATTTGACCGCAGGAACGCTACTCATTTTTGTCATTCAGGGAGTAACATCCAATGCTTTAAAGCTTAAAAAAGGTGAATTATTTTCCCGGCAAATAAAATTCAGCGTATTTTTATCCCATGAAATCGGAAACTAACCAAAAATAACCAGATAAAATACATTAAACAATGAAAAAGAATTACTTAAAAGCTTTTCTGACAACCGTTTTGTTTGTTGCAGGTTTTACTATCTCTGCCCTACAAACGCAGGCACAGGTAACCATTGCCAAATGGACATTTGAAGGCGATGTATCGACTCCTTCAACCGGATCGGGTACTGCTGCACTGATCGGAGGGACAACAGCTACTTTCGCTACCGGTGTTGCCGGGTCACCCGACAGGGCCTGGAACTCTTCAGCCTATCCTGAACAAGGTGCAGGTTCTGCCACTGCCGGTGTTGAATTTCTGGTATCAACTGCCGGATACAATACCATTGCGGTTAGCTGGGATGGCCGGCACAGCAACACTTCTGCCAACAGGATCCGATTGCAGTACACCCTCAACGGAACCGATTGGATAAACTTCACTGCAAGTGCTGCCAATGCACAGAATACCGTGGATGGAGCTGACAAAGGCTTTGACAATGGCAGGTATATTGCCGATGCAGGCGATACATGGTATCAGCGCACAGCCGATCTTTCAGGCATTGCCGGTGCCGCTGATAACGCTTCTTTCGGGGTCAGGATTGTTTCTGAATTTGCTTCAGCAACCGAATATGCCCCCTCGGATGCAACAAAAACCTACAGCCCGAACGGCACCTTACGGTATGACAATGTAACTGTAGCAGGACTGGCAGGCAGCACGCCGCTCATCTCAGCCAGCTCCGGTACCCTCAGCGGATTCACATATGTGACAGGCAACGGGCCTTCAGCTTCTCAAACCCTGACATTAAGCGGTTTTAACCTCACTCCGGCAACCGGAACAATTACCCTTGACCCTAATGAAGATTTCGAAATCTCGGTCGACGGGAATAATTACATGGGTTATTACCAATTTCCTTATGAGAATGGCGCATTTTCAAATTATGCCGTTTATGTCCGCATGAAATCAGGACTGGCCGAAGGCAATTATACCGGTTCACTTGATATTTCCGGAGGTGGTGCTACAGCATTAACAGTTAATCTCCTTGGTTCTGTTACTTCGGCCACTCCTCCGCAGTTTTCTTCTATTATCCTGCCAATGTACATTCAGGGTGCAGTTCCCAACACCAGCAGGGTACCATTTGCTTTTCATGCCTCAATCAGCAACCTCATCCCATCAGCAACCTACAGATATTACAATAAAATAGTTCTGGGTTCTGATGCTCCCGATTACAACGGAGCCGGTAATTGTATTTTTGTTAATCCCGCTAACGGTACATTCACCCGTACCAGCAGCACCTCTCTCGGTACTGCCGGACAGTACGGAGAGTTTACAACCGCTGCCTCAGGAAACTATGCTGGTTGGTTTATTACTGAGCCTACCGGCAATGCCACAAGGTTTAAACCCGGGGCTGAACTCTTCGCAAGGATAATGCTCAACGATGGTGCCGGCGGAACCACTGAAGTTACCAGACTGACCTCAGCCGAGAGCGTAAGGGTTCTGGGTTTCTATACAAATACTGCCGATTCTACAGGTACAGCCATAAGAGGAATCAGCAATTATATGCCCAAAAATTTCGTGTTTATCTATGACAATACCCAGGGAACCGGCAGACCTTTGTACGGAACCCAGATTGAAGGCAGTGACATAGATTTCGCAGGAACTGCATCCTACGCTGCTTTCTATAATGAAAATGTTGCAGGTACTTCCGGCGCTTGGGGTGGAATTGTTCCCAACAACAACGCCAATGGTGTAAAACGTGTGGAAGAACGCAGCATGACCACAGGAGAAATTCTCAGTTCCAACACTTCTGCAAATGGTATCTGGGGCACAGTAGATACAAAGAATCCCTCAGGTGGCACCGAAACTGTGCTGATTCTTAATTCAACCCTTGGAATTGATGCACCGGTTTCGGAAATCGGGAAAATCTTCACCACCGGAAAAACCCTCCATGTTGAGCTAAAACGTGAAATTTCCGGATCATTGCAGATCATCAGCATGAATGGGAAAGTCCTTGCAGATTATCCGGTTTCAGGAGACAGGCTTGATATCAATACTGAACTCACTTCAGGCATTTATCTGGTAAGGATTTTAAGCGATAAAATTCAGGTCAGTAGCAAAGTTGCAATCAGGTAGAGTTCATTACAAGCGATAACAATCAGAAATTCACTGCACCTGCTGCTGCCTTCGGGTTTGTTGCAGGTGCTTTTTTTTAACCCAATGTTCCGGAACGATGAATGCTAAATCAAGGGCTCAGATCAGCCTGTTTACCTTTCTTTTTGTCATGTTTCAGGGATTTCTCCCGGCCCAGACAACGATCACCCAATGGACATTTGAAGGTGATGTTAGCTCCCCTTCAACAGGCACCGGAACGGCTGCAGTGGTTGGAGGAGTGACTGCCAGCTTCAATACCGGTTACACAGGAACCTCAACCGGAGGCCGCGCCTGGCATACCACCGGGTATCCTTCACAGGGCACCAACGAGGCAACCGCCGGAACGCAATACAGTGTTTCAACCACCGGTTACACCAACATCGAAGTCAACTGGCACCAACGCCACAGCAATACCTCGGCCAACAGGGTCAGGCTTCAGTATACCTTAAACGGGAGTACCTGGCTCGACTTTGAAGCATCGGGTTCAAATGCTGAAAATACGAATGGCGGCATCAATACAGGATTCGATAACGGACGCTATATTGCGGATGCCGGGGATGCCTGGTTTGTTCGCTCAGCCGATTTCAGCGCAATAAGCGGGGCAGACAGCAATCCATTGTTCGCCATCAGGTTTGTATCAGAATTTGTTGACGGAAGCAGCTATGGTGCCTCCAATCCTTCAAGCTCCTATGGAGGAGGTACCTGGAGGTTTGATAACGTAACCTTTTCAGGTTCAGCAGCAGGTCCTGCCCTGAATGCCGACCCTGCAACACTTTCAGGATTTTCCTATACTGTGGGCAGCGGGCCATCCCAGGTACAATCCTACACGCTTTCAGGACAGAATCTTAGCGGCACCGGGGTAATCACGGTTTCCGGAACCAGCCGCTATGAAGTTTCTCAGAACGGAAGTACCTTCAGTGGTTCGCTCGCGCTTCCGTATGCATCGGGTGTCATCACCGGGCAACCGGTAACCGTATACGTCAGAATGATTGCAGGATTACCTGCCGGCAACTACCTGGGAGAAGTGATCACCCACTCCGGCGGTGGCGCAACCACAGAAGTTACTTGCAATGGCACCGTTTCTCCGGTTGAAGCTCCTGCAATTACGCAGGAAACCATCCCTCAGTTCGTGCAGGGAATCAATGGTACCAACACAAGCCGGGTCCCCTTCGCCTATCGTTTAACCATCACAAATCTTACCCCGAATGCCACGTACCGGTATTTCAATTCGGTGGTGATTGAAGGGGATGCTGCTACCTCTGATGGTTCAGGCAATGTGATCTTTGTAAAGACTGACGGGACATTCATACGCTCTTCTTCTCCCGGACTCGGTAGTCCGGGGCAATACGGCGAATTTACAACCGACGTTAACGGTGCTTTCAGTGGCTGGTTCATGCTCGAACCCACAGGCAATGCCCGCTTTACACCTGGTAATCAGGTATTTATGAGGGTCTGTCTGAATGACGGTGCCGGAGGGGCCACTGTGGCAACCAGGTTGACATCTGCATCAACCGCAACGGTTATTAATTTCGGCACAACCGCTTCTTCCACCGAAGGAACTGCCATCCGGTGCATCAGCAATGCTGGCTTCAGGAACTTTGCTTTCCTTTACGACAATACTTCCGGCAGTGGACGACCCTTGTATGGAACCAGCATCGAAACCACCGGGGTTGATTTCTCAGGAACAGGATCCTACGCAGCATTTTACGGTAACATTGTTCAGGGAGTCAATGGTTCATGGGGTGGAATTGTCCCGAACATCAACAGCCCGGGGATCAGGATGATTGAGGAAAGAAGCCTCACAACAGGTCTAACAGTAAATTCAACAGCTTCTGCCAACGGAATGTGGGGTACAACCGACACCCGCAATCCCTCAGGTGGTCTTGACAACGTACTGGTGATCGACCTCACCGGTGGACTTACTCCGGTAATCAATGCCGAGCCTTCCGCCTTGAACGGGTTCGCCTACATTACGGGCAACGGTCCGTCACCCTCGCAAACGTATACCCTCACCGCTTCTAATCTCACCGGCATTGGAAGCATTACAGTTACCGCTCCTGCCAGTTATGAGGTTTCATCTGATAACAGTAATTTCTCTGGCAGTCTCAGTCTGCCGTTCGCCTCCGGCATTCTTACCGGTCAGCCGGTGACTTTATATACCCGACTCAAGGCCGGACTTAGCGCCGGTAACTACAACAATCAGCAGATCAGCCACAGCGGCGGCGGCGCTTCTACGGTAAATGTAAGTTGTTCAGGAACTGTTACCGATCCCATTCCGGTTATCATTGCAGAAACTCTGCCTCAGTTTATTCAGGGTCTCAATGAAACGAACACTCAGAGGGTTCCTTACGCCTTCCGCATCTCATTGTCGAATATGCTGCCGAATGCAACTTACCGTTATTTCAACAAAGTTGTACTTTCTTCCGATTCGCCGACTGCAGATGGAAGCGGTAACTGTCTTTTCATCAGTGCCGGTGGGGTTTATTCCCGTTCAAGCAGCCCGGCGCTGGATACACCCGGCAACTACGGTGAATTCACTACCAATGCTTCAGGACAGTTTTCTGGCTGGTTTATCACAGAGCCAACCGGCAACAGCCGGTTTACACCCGGGAATGAAATATACATGCGCCTGATGCTGAACAATGGCAACGGCGGAACAGCCGTTGCCTATCGTCTTACCAGTACTTCATCCGCAATGGTTATCAATTTCGGGAACCAGAACCAGACAGGTCAGGGGACCGGAATCAGGGGAATATCCGAATCCCTTGCCGGAAATCTGGTCTATCTGTATGACAATGCTGCAGGTACTGGCAGGCCTGTAAGTGGTACATCCATTGAAACAACCGGTCTTGATTATACCGGTTTCGGGTCATACGCCGCTTTCTATACCGCCGATGTTCAGGGGACTGACGGTTCGTGGGGTAGCATCGTGCCCAACCTCCTCCCGGATGGCATCCGCAGGGTTGAAGAAAGAAGCAGGGAAACCGGTGAAGTTGTGTCGGTTCATACGTCTGAAAATGGCGTCTGGGGAATTTACGACACCCGGAATCCCTTCGGAGGGGACACCGATATCCTGATCCTGGATCTGATGCCGGCTCCTGAACCTGAACTGACAGTGATTCCAGCATCTCTCAGTGGGTTCAACTACCCGGAGGGCTCCGGACCATCTTCCGTGAAAACTTATCAGCTTGAAGGTGCTGATCTTGAAGGAGCCGGATCGGTTACAGTGACTGCCCCGGTCGATTATGAAATCTCAGCAGATGGTGCTTCTTTCACCAGTCTGCTCGAATTTCCGTATGCCAACGGAGTGATTACCAACCAGCCCGTTACGGTAAGTGTGCGATTAAAAGCCGGATTGCCTGCCGGGAATTACAACAGCCAGAGCATCATTAACAGCGGGGGTGGTGCACCCGACAGATTGGTTGACTGCAGCGGTTTCGTTACCGCCGGTACGGGGCCATTGTTCGCTGATCTTACCTTACCGCAATACATTCAGGGCATAAACGGCACCAATACAAGCAGGGTTCCGTTTGCTTTCCGGGCAACCATCGCCAATCTTACCCCGGAAGCTACCTACAGATATTTCAACAAGGTAGTGGTTGCATCAGATCCCGAATCGTATGATGGTGAAGGGAATGCCATTTATGTTACCCCGGAAGGCTCGTTTGTACGAAGCAGCAATCCTTCGCTTGAAACTCCCGGAGAGTACGGTGAGTTCACCTCCGATTCCGATGGCGTGGTTTCGGGCTGGTTTATTACTGAACCTACAGGCAATGAAAGGTTTACGCCAGGAAATCAGATCTTTATGCGCATAGCTCTGAACGATGGCAATGGAGGTGATCAGGTGGTGAACCGAATTACTTCTGCCGATTTTTCCACCGTGCTTACTTTTGGAACAGAATCACTTCCGGAACAGGGAACAGCCATCGAAGGCCTGAGTCTGGATAACCCGGGTGATTTTGTTTACCTTTTCGATAACACCGCCGGTGAAGGCCGGCCTTTGTATGCCACCCAGATCGAAAGCACCGGTATCGATTTTGTTTCTACCGGAGTGTATGCACCATTCTACTGCAACGATGTTGCCGGTTTGTCAGGAGCCTGGGGAGGCATTGTTCCGAATGTGAACGCCAGCGGGGTGCAGCGGATTGAAGTCAGAAGCCTTTTCGATGGAAGCTATGGTGGAGAGTACCTTTCAGAGACCGGAATCTGGAAATGGGACACCGATACCAGAAACCCGGGAGGTGGTTTGGAAATTCCTCTGCTGATAGATCTTATTCCCTGGAGTGTTGAGAACAACCCCCTTCCCGGGATGCGGTTGTATTATGATGGGAACATGGTTCATGTAAAGTTCGAAGGAAGCGGGGAGAACGCTTTGTTCTCGTTGTACAATGGAGCAGGACAGCTGGTGTTGAGCAGGCAGACCGGATCGGCAAACGATTTCCGGATTGAATTGCCTCTCCGCAGTGGATTATACATTGCCCGACTGCAGGGTGATGGTTTCGGAGTTTCAGG
>CALMDN010000352.1 GCA_937864935.1 uncultured Bacteroidales bacterium | reverse complement strand
CGGGTCCATGTCGAGGACATCGCCTCGGGCGTCACGGCAGCGGTGCAGAATGTGAATGATGCCCCGATGATGGCTCCACAGAAATATTCAGTTAAAGAGAATACACCCAACAAACGCTATGTATGCAAGGTAATCGCCAAAGATGAAGATCCGGGTGATCTGTTGTATTTCAGCATAGTGGGAGGCAACACCAGCAATGCATTCTCCATACAGCGTACAACCGGAAGGATTTATGTCAACAACAGTAAGGCGCTTGACTTTGAAACCAATCCATTCTTCGAACTGACCATCAGGGTATCTGACAATTACGGAGCTTACACCGAAGAGTTGGTAACCATCGTTGTGCTTGATGTGAATGAAGCCCCGGTGGTACTCAGCCAGACCTTTACCATCTCAGAACTGGTACCTGACGGCACCTTCGTGGGCCAGGTGGAAGCTTCTGATCCCGACAGGGGGCAAACGCTGAGGTATGCGATCACCCAGGGCAATTCTGACGGAATTTTTGAGATCGGTGCTTATACCGGTACCCTGACCATTGCAAATTCCACCGCCCTGAGCAATTCGACAGAAACCAAATTTGTCCTCACAGTAAAAGTAAGGGATAACGGATATCCAGCCCTTTCGTCCAACGGTTATTCAACGATTACTGTATTCAGAAACAAAGAAACCGGAGAGGTCACAGCTGAAGAAAACAGCGAAAGGCTCAACCTGAAGCTGAAAGTTTATCCGAATCCTTCCTTCGACGGATTGTTCAACATTCAGCTTGAAGAAGAAACCACGGAAGAGACAAGCATCAGAATCACCGACATAACCGGCAAACCGGTAAGGGAAGAGAATTTCTCAGCAGCAATGAATTTCAGGACTGACCTGAGCGGATTGCCCAAAGGAGCCTACCTGATGTTTGCCCGCAATGGCAACAAGACTTCGGTCACCAAGCTGATAAAGCAATAAAAATAAAACCAGCGTGATTATTTCACGGAAAAAAGGGGGTTGGCACGGGGTCTCCCCCTTTTTATTTTTCCGGTGCTTCGTAGCGGCTGTATAGTTCCCGGATCCCTTGCTCCAGTCCGGTTTTATACTTCCAGCCCAGGGATTCAAGTTTTGAAACGTCGAGTAACTTTCTGAAGGTGCCATCGGGTTTAGTGTGATCAAATTCAATGCTGCCATTGAACCCGACTACACCCTTGATGAGATAGGCCAGGTCACGGATGGTGATTTCATTGCCTGTCCCGATGTTGATGTGACAATTTCGGATTTCTTTTCCGGGGGTTGCCTCTGTAAGACCTGAGATATCGGCAAAATCACGGTTTTCCATCAGGTAAACGCAGGCATCCGCCATATCATCGCTCCATAAAAATTCACGGTAAGGGTTCCCGGAGCCCCACAACCTGATCCTGACTTTGCGCTCATTTGAATCATTCTCAACAGTCAGTCCCTGTTTCTCCAGATAGGCAAGTATTTCTGTTGCGGATGAGAGGCTGGTGATCACATTCGACGGATATCGGGCAAAATCTCTTTTTACAGCCTCCATATCGTTGTTTTCAAGACATTTACCGAGATGCATCTTGCGGATAAGGGCCGGAAGTACGTGCGAATTCTCCAGGTGGTAATTGTCGTTGTAGCCATACAGGTTGGTCGGCATTACCGAAATAAAGTTGGTACCATACTGCAGGTTATAGGATTCGCACATCTTCATGCCGGCAATCTTGGCAATGGCATAGGGCTCGTTGGTATATTCCAGTTCACTGGTGAGCAGGTGCTCTTCTCGCATCGGCTGGGGTGAGTTTTTGGGATAAACACAACTACTGCCGAGAAAGAGCAGTTTCTTTACGCCGGCCAGGTATGACTGGTGGATGACATTGTTCTGAATCTGCAGGTTCTCATAGATAAACTGCGCCCTGTAGGTGTTGTTGGCCATAATCCCACCCACTTTGGCTGCGGCAAGAACCACATATTCTGGCCGGGTTTCTGCGAAAAAAGCAGCTACGGCCTGCTGGTCAGCGAGATCGAGCCCGGTCCGGGTGCGTGTGATGATATCTGTATAACCTTTCTGACGAAGATTTCTGACAATGGCACTGCCAACAAGGCCGAGGTGGCCGGCAACATAGATCCTGCTGTTTTTATTCATCCGGAAAGTGTAATTTAAATCTGAATTATTCGAAATAGTTAAAAACCCGGTAACCTCCGTCCTGCAGATACTTATCTTTCTTCATCAGGTGGATGTCGCTCTCCATCATATCCTTTACCAGCCCTTTGAGGTCGTATTCGGGTTCCCAGCCCAGTACACGCTTTGACTTGGAAGGATCTCCGATAAGCAGGTCAACTTCGGTGGGCCTGAAATAGGCTTTATCCACTGCGAGTACCTGTTTCCCTGCCGGAAGCTGGTATTCCGGATGGCTGCATGATTTCACAAAGGCTTTTTCATCGGCACCCTCTCCGGTAAAGGTAAGTTCAATGCCCACCTCGCTGAAGGCCATTCTCACAAAATCACGTACTTCGGTGGTTACACCGGTGGCAATCACGAAATCGTCGGGTTTATCCTGCTGAAGGATAAGGTACATAGCTTTGACATAGTCCTTGGCATGGCCCCAGTCGCGCCTGGCCGACAGGTTGCCCAGGAATAGCACGTCCTGCATCCCCAGAGCTATACGGGCAACAGCCATGGTAATTTTACGGGTAACAAAAGTCTCTCCCCGGATGGGTGATTCGTGGTTAAACAGGATTCCGTTCGAGGCGAAAATCCCATAGGCTTCGCGGTAATTCACTGTTATCCAGTAGGCATACAGCTTGGCAACTGCATACGGACTTCTGGGATAAAAAGGTGTCTTCTCCGATTGAGGAACCTCCTGCACAAGGCCATACAGCTCACTGGTGGAAGCCTGGTAGATCCTGGTTTTGTTGGCAAAACCAAGTAATCTGACTGCTTCGAGCAGCCTGAGGGTGCCGATACCATCGGCATTGGCGGTGTACTCAGGTGAATCAAAGCTGACCTTAACGTGCGACATCGCTGCCAGATTGTAGATTTCATCCGGCTGAGTTTCCTGAATAATCCTGATCAGGTTCGACGAATCGGTCATGTCGCCGTAATGAAGCACGAAATTTCTGTTTTCTATATGCGGATCCTGATATAAATGATCGATGCGGTTGGTGTTGAAAAGCGAGCTACGGCGTTTCAGGCCATGAACCTGATAACCCAGCCTGAGAAGGTATTCGGCCAGATAGGCACCGTCCTGACCGGTAACCCCTGTAATGAGTGCAACTTTGCGCGGCATGAATATGGTTTTTGACAATAAATTGTTACAAATCTACAAAAAAAACCTTATCCGGCTCCCGTGGGCTCTGAATGTAATGTCCTGAGGCCACCTCACGACGACTCTGGTGCAGGATACCAGAATGTTATTAAATTTGCAGCAAATACGGGCAATCCAATAAGGCATTCATTATGCACAGCCGAACCTTTTATCTGATCGCGAATTTCTTCGGAGCCCTGGTTTTGCTGTTCATTATAGCGCCGGTGGTGAACATCGTTCTTGCTACAGAATTCAAAGACATTGTGAAAGCAGCCGG
>CALMDN010000351.1 GCA_937864935.1 uncultured Bacteroidales bacterium | reverse complement strand
CGTACTTTTGCCGCCTGTTATCAACGTAACCTATTCAACATGAAAGCAACCATTTTCCCCGGTCAGGGCGCCCAGTTTGTGGGTATGGGCAAAGATCTTTACGATGGCAATACCCTTGCCCGTGAGATGTTTGAAAAAGCGAACGACATTCTTGGTTTCAGGATCACCGACCTCATGTTTTCGGGCACCGATGAAGACCTGAGACAGACCAGGGTTACCCAGCCGGCCATCTTTCTTCACTCTGTTATCCTTGCCGCTACCCTGGGTGGTGCCATTAAACCCGATATGACCGCGGGCCATTCACTGGGCGAATTTTCGGCCCTGGTGGCTGCCGGAGCGCTCTCTTTCGAAGACGGATTAAAACTTGTATATGCCCGCGCCATGGCAATGCAGAAGGCCTGCGAAGCTGAGCCCTCGACCATGGCCGCCATTCTTGGCCTCGACGATGCGAAGGTTGAAGAGGTATTGGCCGGTATCGGTGAGGTTGTGGTTCCCGCCAACTACAACAGCCCCGGGCAACTGGTTATCAGCGGTTCAATGAAAGGGATTGAAATGGCCTGTGAACAACTGAAGAATGCGGGAGCTAAAAGGGCGCTTCCCCTTAAGGTAGGCGGAGCATTCCACTCACCGCTCATGGAACCGGCAAGGCTTGAGCTGGCGGCTGCCATCAATGCCACCCATTTCAGCAAACCGGTATGCCCTGTTTACCAGAATGTTACAGGCAAACCTTATACAGATCCCTCCGAAATACAACAGAACCTGATTGCCCAGCTCACCGCCCCGGTAAGGTGGACACAAAGCATTCAGCACATGGTAGCCGACGGCGCCACCATGTTTGTGGAGGTCGGCCCCGGCAATGTGCTGCAGGGATTGGTCAAGAAGATTGCCCCCGAAGCGGAAGCCACGGGAGCCTGAAGAAACTGAATGAGAAAGCCGGTTGCCCGGCTTTTTTTATTCCCTGCCGATCATAACCTCGGTCGACTTGATGATCGCAACCACCGCATCACCGGGTTTCAGGTCCATCTCTTCAACACTGTCGGTTGTGATTACAGCGCTGATGGAGTTTCCGCCACCGATGTCGATGGTTACCTTCGCAGTAACTACACCGGGTTTAATGGCGGTAATGTTACCCTTGAGCTGATTTCGTGCACTTATGTTCATGTTTTTTTCCCATTCAACAAGCAGGGAGCAAGTTTGTTTTAAATGCAAACACAATGGAGCCGGCCGGCACAGATAAGGACCTGCTATCAACCGGACTCCGCAAACCATCATTTTCTGCGCCCTGCCCTGCAACAGGGCGTTACCCTTCCCGCACACGGATTTCCGGAGGTGAATACTGTTTGCACTTTTTCTTTTGTAAAAATGATTAAATTTACCTGTGAAATCTCAGCGCCGGCTCTTGTAAAAATACTCCATTACAATTGTCAATGGATTAAATTACAATGGATTATAAATTTCAAAAAATGATACACTATCCTTATTCAATGCTTTTCTTTATTGCGTTTTTGTCTGTCAGCAGGGACATGCAGACAGGCCTGATATCTGAATTTGCCGTACAGTGTTTTTAATACAGTAAGCCTAATTACATATCCCTGATGGAAACCGACTTCATCATCATTGGCTCAGGATTTGGTGGAAGTGTTGCCGCGCTAAGGCTGGCAGAAAAGGGCTACAGCGTTGTCGTGCTGGAACAGGGCCGGCATTTCTCCCCTACTGAGCTCCCTGAATCTGACTGGAACCTGAAAAAGTTCCTGTGGGCTCCCAGGCTTGGGTGGCACGGTATTCTCCGTTGCAGTTTTTTCAGGGAGGTCTTCGTGCTTTCAGGTACCGGTGTTGGCGGCGGGAGCCTGGTGTACGCCAATACCCTGATGAAACCCTGTGAAGAATTCTTCAGCAATCCATCCTGGAAAGCTGGTTCCGGATGGAAAGAAAAGCTGGAACCGCATTACGAAACGGCCAGGCAAATGCTTGGTGCCACCCCTTACCCTGTTACCGGAAATCCGGAGGATCAATTACTACAACAGCTGGCGGTTGAAACCGGACGGGCAGACACCTACAGCATGGTGGATACAGGGGTTTATTACGGGGACCCCGAAAAGGAATCGGACCCCTATTTCAGCGGGAACGGGCCGCTGCGGAAGGGATGTACCGGGTGTGCCGGATGTATGACAGGGTGCCGGGAGAATGCCAAGAATTCGCTTGACAAGAACTACCTTTGGTTTGCCGGAAAGCTGGGAGTGCAGATTCTTGCGGGAACACAGGCTTATAAGATAGAACGCCGCGAAGGCGGGTACCATGTGTACACACGAAAATCGGGCAAAGGGGGTTTCCGGGGGGTACTGAGCTCAGGCAGGCTGATTGTCAGTGCCGGGGTACTCGGAACTCTGGAACTCCTCCTCAGACAGAAGCATCAATATAAAACCCTTCCCGGTTTACCGGAATCGCTGGGAACCAATGTGCGCACCAATTCTCAAAGCATCAGCGGACTGGTTGATGCGGAGATGAAGCTGAACAACGGTGTTGCCATCACTTCCATCTTCAGCCCGGAACCTGGTACCCATATTGAAATGGTAAAATTCAACGACCGCAGCGGAGCCATTACCCATCTCGGCGGGTTCAGTGCAGATAGCCCGGCACCCCGGAGAAGAGCGGCACTTGTGCTCATCAGAAGCCTGTTGCATCCCTTTAAAATGATCCGCCTGATGACCTCCTTCCGCTGGGGAAAACGAAGCATTGTGATGCTGGTGATGCAAACCCACGACAATGCCATGACCATGGAACTCCGCAAAGGCCTTCTGCGGACACGCCTCCGGTTTTCAGCGAAAAGTGGAAAGATTCCGGCCTATATCCCGGTAGGGCAGAAAATGCTGGCCCGCTTTGCTGAGAAAGCGAAGGGAACCCCGCTGAACAGCCTCACCGAGAGTATCTTCAACATGTCAACCACCGCGCACATCATCGGAGGATGCCCGATGGCGGTAACAAAAACAGAAGGGGTAGTGGATGAAAATTTCATGGTGCACGACCACCCGGGAATGTACATCCTCGACAGCTCGGTGATTCCCTGCAACCCGGGCGTGAACCCCAGCCTTACCGTGCTTGCCATCAGCGAATATGCTATGGGAAAAATAGAACCGAAATCAACCTGAATGCCGGATGCGGCAGATTTTTATCATTTCATACACAAGCAGGAAGGTTTGTAAATGGTGAACTAATCTACCAATTTCACAATGCCTGAGTGCCGCATTGCTCATGCTGAAAATTAAAATGACCCTGAAAGCGGTGT
>CALMDN010000350.1 GCA_937864935.1 uncultured Bacteroidales bacterium | reverse complement strand
AGCAACCTGCTGAATCCAGCGCATCAATTTTCCGGGCAGGGTACCTTTACCGTTACGGCTACTGCGTTTTATCCCAATGGACGTATCGAAACGTATGTAAGAGATGTTATTATTACGCCCTATCCTGTCTTTGAACTGGGTGAAGATCAATCCATCTGCCCCGGAGCGGAAGCCTCACTTTCTTCAGGTGTTATACTTGCCCAATGCCTCTGGAATACCGGAGCAACAACCCCATCCATTACCGTGTCTGATCCCGGTGAATACTGGCTCAGGGTTGAAAATTACAATGGATGCATATTCCGCGATACTGTCAATGTTTACATGTTTCCTGAAATATCAGTCGATACGACAAACCTCATCATCTCCCCTACCACCTGTGGCATCGCCACCGGAGCCATCCGTGGCCTAACCGTAAACGGCACCGAACCTATTGTACTCGAATGGAAAGATAATGACAACATCATAATCTCCAACGATCCTGACCTCAACAACCTGCCTGTTGGCAACTACTTCCTTTGGGCAACCGATGGCAATGGCTGCACCAATCAGTTAGCTCAGTACCAGATTTATGATCAGGGCGATGTACTGATAGATTCTGTTGACTATACCGATTCATACTGTGGACAGAACAACGGCAGCATCACCGTTACCGCTATAAGCGGCTTGAGCGATATGCTCGAATATTCCATTGACAATGGCAATACCTGGCACAGCAATGAAGGGGAGTTTACCGGTCTGGTTCCGGATTCATATACGGTTCGTGTGCGAGTGCCCGATGGTTCGGGCTGTGAAACCATGTATGAAGAAAATCCGGTAGAGATTGCCGGCATTGGCAGTCTTGATGTGGTATCAGTTGTTTTTACAGACGATCACTGCGATCACGGCTTGGGAGAAATCACCGTTACCGGTCCTGGCAACGATCCCTCTGTTTATTGGTATAGCCATGATGGAGGCGCAACATGGCTTCAGAACAATGGTAAGTTTACCAGTCTTACTGAAGGCACGTATAACCTGATGATCCGTGATGCCTCCGGCTGCACAGGAGCTTATATTGACAATCCGATTGAGATTGACAATCTGCCTGGCCCCGCGATCACCTCCCCAATCATTATCACCCCCGAAACCGGCAGCGATGCCAATGGGGCCATCACGCTCACAGCCAACGGCGATGACCTCAGCTATTCCCTCAACAGTGGCCCCACCCAAAATAATGGACATTTTGAAGGCTTATCAGAAGGGGATTATACAATCACCATAACCGACCTCTATGGTTGCACTACCGATACGCTTGTACATGTTGATCAGATCACCGGAAGCTATCTGCTGGCCATGGCCGGCAACGATCGCAAATGCCTGCATAAAATCGCAAACTCCAACATCAGGGTAACCACATCACCGGTGTAAAAAACCTGAAAGCAACACTTAGTTACTATGGTCAAAGGTTGCTTTGTACCCATTTCAACGATTCCCTGCCCGGCATTACTGCCACCATTTACGAAACACTTTCAAGGATAGTGCTTGAATGGAACGGAACTACCCCCATCACCAGCACCGATACCATCTCGCTTGGGGAACTTATCTTCCTGACAAAGGAAACCGGTCTGGCCGACGTTATGTGGGACCTCGATGCCTCTAACACCTTTTTCACGGATGAGAACGGCAATGCCATCACGCCTGTGCTTATTCCGGGCGCGGTTACCGTTCACGATCCACCTGTTCTGGCGCTCAGCGAACCGTTACCGCTATGCCAGGGCGGCAGCACCAGCCTGATTCCCGGGATTACCGGAGGCACAGAGCCTATCAGCTACCAATGGCAAACCCCGCAGGGTACAGTCATAAATACGGAAGTAGAAATTGAAAATGCAACACCAGACAATTCAGGCATCTACACCCTGATGGTTAGTGAGTATTTCCATTGCGCCGATACAGTTTCCACAGTTGTAGAAGTCATTCCCTTACCCATTGCCAACTTCCCGGCCTCCAACCCAACGCATGACAACATCTACTACGAACAAACCTTTCAGCTCGAAGCCACGCCCGGCTTTGCAAGTTACGAATGGAACACCGGCGATACCACATACTACATCACCGTCACCGAAGAAGGCGCTTACAGCCTGTTAATGGAAACCACTGAGGGTTGCCAAAAGCTCGAAAATATAATGATGGTCAACACCTTTATGCCCGTTCTGCTCCCCACCGCCTTCACCCCCAACGGCGACGGACTGAACGATACCTTCCGGCCAGTAGTTGATTACGAAAGAGTGCGTATGTTCAGCATGATAATATACAACCGCTGGGGGCAACTGATCTTCGAAACAACCAACCCCATAGAGGGCTGGGATGGGAAGGATGCACCGGCGGGAGTGTATACGTGGACAATAACGT
>CALMDN010000349.1 GCA_937864935.1 uncultured Bacteroidales bacterium | reverse complement strand
GACGGGTGTGAATAAAGAACAGACTGTCGGTCTTCACCGGCCCTCCCAGATATACGGGCGATTCAAATCCCTCAAATTCACTGGCAATATCACTGAGTCTGACATCCACCGGTTTGTTGATGATGAGCCCGAAAGAACCTTCCTCGCTGTGATCAGCCAGCAACACCACAGCCCTCCTGAAGTAGAAGTCCTGCAAAAAGGGCACTGAAATCAGTATCCTGCCGGCAATCGGATCAATTTTGTGCGGTTTCATAATCCAGACTGTATCAGAAAACCCCTGGTTACGTTGATTGTTTCAAAGTTTCTGCTGAAAGTGAAACAATCCTGTTACCAAAAAGTTATCAGAATTAAATCACTTATTTATTAAAAGGTCACTGCTTGTGTTGCGTGAAAATAACCCTTCGCCAGCCAAACCGGTCATTTTGTTGTATCCTGATTCATTGGCTTCAGGCTATTTCATACTTTTGCAAAAACAGGCCAGGCGTTAAACCGCAAAATCCATACCAGATTGCCTATGATCAGAAACGACCACCAGGAATTGTTTTTAAGACTTCGTCAGCAATTTCCGGAATTTACCTATGAATCTTTTCATTATGAGGTTTCAGGCCGCAATCTTTCCCTGAGCTTTCATTTCCGACTCGGGGATAAGTATACTTTTCACCCGCACTCGGTCTTCAGGTTTGGCGCATCAGCAGCTGATGTAGAGAAAATTGTCAAGCAGAACAGGGAACTTGTCGAAAACATAGCCTTCAACATCGGGATGATTGAACTGATCAGCTACTGGAAAGCAAGCTGCTCACCTACGGTGGTTATCAGGCCGGGAGCGCTTTCCGATGAACAGATAAACTGGTGGAAGAAACTTTACTTCAACGGTCTGGGCGAATTTTTCTACCTCAATTCGATTCCGGCCGACCCGGATTCCTTTATGCAGATCAAGCCGTTAAACCTTCAACCTTACCGTGTTGTAGAACCCTTTTTCAAAGAGGGCTATCTGGTTCCCATCGGCGGAGGAAAAGATTCGGCTGTCTCCCTTTCCCTGTTATTGAATACCGGAAAGCCGGTTACACCCCTCATTATGAATCCCCGGGGAGCAACCATTGAAACCGTTAAAGCTGCAGGCCTTCAGATGGAGAATGTCCTCACCATTTCCAGGACCATTGACCCACTGCTGATCGAATTGAACAAACAGGGGTTTCTGAACGGACATACCCCCTTCTCTGCCATGCTGGCCTTCCACACCCTGATGTGTTCAGCCATCACAGGATTTGCAAACATCGTACTTTCGAACGAAGGAAGCGCCAACGAATCAACCATCCCCGGAACCGGCATCAACCACCAGTACTCCAAATCCTTTGAATTTGAGCAGGATTTCAGGAACTATTACCGTACCAACATCTGCTCCGGCATCAGTTATTTCAGCCTGCTACGCCCGCTTAGTGAACTGCAGATTGCCGCAATTTTTTCACGTTTAACCGGTTACCACGATGTTTTCAGAAGCTGCAATGCCGGCAGCAAAACCGATGAGTGGTGCGGAAAATGTCCGAAATGTATGTTCACGCACATTATGCTGTCTGCCTTCCTCGGCATCACCGAAGCCAGCAGAATCATCGGCAACAACATGCTCGGAAATCCTGACAACGAAGAGGTTTTCAATGAACTGTGCGGTTATTCACCAATCAAGCCCTTCGATTGCGTCGGTACCACACTGGAAGTGAAACAGGCGCTGCAGATGACCGCTGGGCGGGAGCCTGTGGATAACCGGCCTTATCTTTTGCAGTTGTTCCTCCGGCGGGAGGTTTCTCCGCTAAACCTGCCTGACTTTGGCATTTTAGAAGAAAGGCATTTTGTTCCGGACGACCTGATTTCTGTACTGAAAAATAACCTGAGATGAGAAGTCTGATAAAATCGGTAACGAACGGAAAGCGGGTGCTGATTCTCGGCTATGGCCGCGAAGGCAGATCGAGTCTGAAGTTTATCAGGGAGAGTTGCCCGGGACTGCCCCTGGTGGTAGCCGATGCCAACCCCGACCTGCTGGCACAGCATCCCGAGCTGCTCCAGGAAGGCATCACCGCGATTACCGGACCCGATTATCTGCAGGAAATTGACAGGGCCGATCTGGTGATCAAGTCACCGGGGATTTCGTTGCAAAAGTCAGGTAGCAGGATCGACCCTTCCAGGATCACCTCCCAAACCGATCTGTTTCTGCGGGCCTATAGCGCCCAGGTTGCCGGAATCACAGGAACCAAAGGCAAGAGCACCACAGCCAGCCTGCTTTACCACATCATGCAGGCCTATTCACCGAACGTGCTTTTTGCCGGGAACATCGGGATCCCATTGTTTAATCTTATTCCCGATATCAATACCGGGACCCGCATTGTCTGCGAATTGTCGTCGCACCAGCTCGAATATATCAATCGAGGCCCGCACATTGCGGTGCTGCTGAACCTTTTTCAGGAACACCTCGACCATTACCCGTCGTTTTACGATTATCAGATGGCCAAGCTTCAGGCCGGACTGAAACAATCAGAAGCAGATTATTTCATCTTCACGGCAGCGGATGAAAACACCAGTGCATTGCTGAAACAGCATGCTCTCCGCAGCAGGTTGCTGCCGGTATATCCGTCAGCATTTTCCGGCAACGGAATAGGAAATTCAGGACCTGACGTTGTACTCAGGATGGGGTCAGCTGAACGGGCTTTGCTTCCGGCCGGTTTTAAAACCCGTCTTGCCGGTATTCACAACCAGATCAATATCCGTGTGGCTGCTGCCGCAGCAGCGCTGATGCAGATACCCGCGGCAGTAACCGAACAGGCAGTGGCTTCATTCAGCCCCCTTGAGCACCGGATCGAATTCGTTGGCACCTTCAATGGAAAACGATTTTACAACGATTCCATTTCAACCATACCTGAGGCAACCATCGCCGCAGTGAATACCATCGGTCAGGTCCACACCCTGATTCTCGGCGGATTTGACCGGGGAATCGATTACGCGGTATTGACAGACTTTCTCGCTTCACTGAAAGGAACAAAGCTGGTTTTTACCGGTCCTGCCGGCGGAAGAATGCTGAAGGAGCTCAGCCTCAATCGGGCATCTGCTGGTCAGGCAATATACTTCGCTGACTTCACGGAGGCTGTGAAAGCCGCCATTGAGCTGACCCCCGAAGGAGGGAGCTGCCTCCTTTCGCCGGCTGCTGCCAGTTACGACAGTTTTACCAACTTCGAAGAAAGGGGAAGGTACTTCCGGGAACTGGTTTCCGAAAAAAAATCATCATTGTCCGGTTAAAGTAAAAGAATCCTTGACACCATAACTCCAAGCCACCATAATCGCTCTAAATCAGATATATAAGTTTGTAATCTCCTGCCTGTATGCTCAGGCAGACAGGCCTGCCTGTATGCTCAGGCAGACAGGTTGGTGATTTTGCGTATTGGTGTCAAAAGAAGAAAGTAAGGTACCTGTTTTGAATAATTGCTGTAATCCAGCATTATCAATCAGTTCAAAGGAAACCAATTATTTTCCCCGGACACTAGTGAAAAAATAGTCTTTTGCCGTTCAGCACAGCAAAAGACTATACGGTTGTTATCGTTTAACAGCGCTTCTTACAGTAACCTCAATACCTCATGAGGTTGTGAATCTTACTCAGTTTTGGGTTTTCTGGTGGCCTTAGGTTTGGGCTCAGCATTTTTTTCAGCAGTAGCTGAAGCTTTTGACTTTTCAGGCACTGCCAGGGCTTCGGGGATTGCCGGTAAAGGCCTGTCTGCTGCTTTTCGCCTTGGTCTTCTTACCCCATGTGATCCAATGATGATTTTTCCTCTCTTTGATTTTTTATCTCCTTTTCCCATGATTAAAAGTATTTGGTGATTAAGATGATGATAAAAATAATAAAAATAACCGCAAAATCCATGACTATGTTAAAAAATAGTGGCGCACAATCCTTATCCAAAGTAGCAGTTATGGTTTGCTAAATAAAAAAAAAAGATTACTTTTGCGCCTCTAATTGTAAAACCAATGGTAAAGAAGTCAGACAATACTGAAGAAAAAATCCAGGCAGTAGAAGAAGCCCTGAGTAAATCAGAAGTTTTTATTGAAAAAAATCAAAAGCTCATAACCATCATACTTTCAGGCATCGCACTGCTTGTACTTGCCTATTTTGGATTTCAGCGTTTTTACCTGATTCCCCGTGAGAAGGAAGCACAGTCGCAGATGTTCATGGCAGAGAAATACTTCGAGCAGGATTCCCTTAAACTGGCTTTGAATGGTGATGGTATGTATCCTGGTTTTCTTCAGATCATTGATGATTACGGAATGACTAAATCAGCCCGTCTGGCTCATTATTATGCCGGTATCATATACCTGAACGACGGCAAGTTCCAGGAAGCCATCGATCACCTTGAGCAGTTTAAAATCAAAGATCAGATTGTTGCCCCTATGGCTGCCGGAGCAATCGGCGATGCTTATATGGAGCTCAACAAAGTTGATCAGGCTGCTGAAAGTTATCTGAAAGCTGCCGACCTGAAAAAGAACGACTTTACTACCCCTGTATTTCTGCAGAAAGCAGCCTGGGCATATGAAATCCTTGGCAACAAGGAAAAAGCACTGAAAGCCTACGACCGCATCAGGCTTGAGTTTCCCAGAAGTGCAGAGGCCCGCGATGTTGACAAATACATTGCCAGACTGAAAGGGCAATAATCAAAAAAATAATCCATACAAAAAGCACCCTTCCCGGGTGTTTTTTTGTTTATACCCATTTCACAATTACCTTTGCTGCTTCTAATCACACCGAATGAGAAAAGCCAGAATCATATTCATGGGCACCCCGGAATTCGCTGTCGGAGCGCTCAGCACGCTGATAAACAACAACAAAGAGGTAGTGGCTGTGGTTACTGTTCCCGACAAACCAGCCGGAAGGGGACTGAAGCTCAAAGAGTCCGCTGTCAGGCAATATGCGCTCAGCCAGCATCTTCCGGTTTTGCAGCCTGTAAGCCTGAAGGATCCTGCTTTTATTGAAGAACTGAAAACATATACTGCCAACCTGTTTGTGGTGGTTGCTTTCAGAAAACTGCCCGACGAGGTGTGGAGCCTGCCTGAATTTGGCACCTTCAACCTTCATGCTTCTCTACTTCCGGATTACCGGGGGGCTGCTCCCATCAATCATGCCGTAATCAACGGCGAATCCATCACCGGCGTAACCACTTTTTTCCTCAATTCAGAGATCGACACCGGACGCATCATCCTGAACAGGAGCCTGGAGATCGGACCGGATGAAACCGCCGGAGAGCTGCACGACCGTTTGATGGTTACCGGGGCAGAGCTCACTCTGGAAACCGTAAATGCCATTGAATCGGGAAACTTTACCCTGACCGAGCAACCCATGAACGTGCATCCCCTGAAAGGAGCTCCACGCATTTTCAGAAAGGACTGCCAGATCAACTGGAATGAACCGGCGTTGAAGGTTCACAACCTCATCAGGGGATTAAGCCCCTATCCGGGGGCATTTTCGTCAATGCACACAACAAACGGTACCATAGAAGTTAAAATCATCCGATCGGTTATCTCTTCCTTTGAAGCCATTT
This sequence comes from uncultured Bacteroidales bacterium, assembly GCA_937864935.1. Lineage (GTDB taxonomy): Bacteria > Bacteroidota > Bacteroidia > Bacteroidales > Lentimicrobiaceae > Lentimicrobium. The sequence goes on along the minus strand of CALMDN010000349.1, from coordinate 3,404 downwards.
TATTGCCCGGTGAATCTGTTATCCGGGACAACCGATTATATATAGCCTGTGCAGGTGGGTTCATTGAAATACTTCAATTGCAACCTGCCGGGAAGAGGGCCATGGAAACCGCTGATTTTCTGAGAGGAATGAGATCAGAACAAATAAGATTCACCTGAATATGTCTTTGGCCTGGTCACGGAATAGCATGAAACAGAGTAGTTTCGGGGCCTATTTATTAACAAACCCTTGATTTTATTAACTTTTTTCCCTGTTTTACCCTGAAATACTTGATTTTAGCTAAGAATAACCTATATTTGCGTTAGGTTATCCAACAAAGTATTAACTTAAATCAGGAAAAAAAATGAACAAACAGGAATTAATCGTTGCTATTGCCGCTGACTCAGGTCTCACAAAAACCGACGCAAAAAAAGCTCTGGATGCTTTCATTTCTGCAACTTCAAAAAGCCTCAAAAAAGGTGACCGTGTTGCATTGGTTGGTTTCGGATCATTTTCTGTTTCAAAACGTGCTGCCCGCAAAGGCCGCAATCCTCAGACCGGCAAGGAAATTAAAATTGCTGCCAAAAAAGTAGTTAAATTCAAACCAGGAGCTGAATTGTCAAAGAATGTAAAATAGCATCTTCAATTCATTGTAACCGGGTCAGCCATGACCCGGTTTTTTTTTGCCGTTTCACTCCGTTTATAACTATCCATGACCCCGGATAAAAATTTAACTTCCCTGCGGCCCTCAAAATCGTTTTAAAGGCACCGGCAGGCAAACAGGGGAAATCTCATGTCAAAGAGAAACCACTCGGCAAAACCCGCCAAAATGCAATTTCCGGGGTAAGATAATAACGGAGGGGTTAATGTGAATAAATATACCCGGGATTCACCACTGAGGTAGCAGACTTTTACCCCGACCAGCGGAACAGGTTGTCATCAACAATTTCAATTTTATCGTTTTCTGCCAACCAGTTTACTGCTTTGATCACTTTGGCTTGAGAAATGTTTCTGCATGCAGCGATCAGTTCTCCCAGGCTATGGCTTTTCTGTTTCAGCAAGGGTTTGATTATCTCAACAATATTGTTGAAATCCAGCTCACTCAGGCCAGCCCGATTGCGATTCAGGCACACATCACAGATTCCGCACCTGCCAGCTTCATGCTGTCCGAAATAGCTCACCAGCATTTTACTCCTGCAGCTTTTATCGGAAGTTGTATACCCGATAATGGCTTCCAGCCTCTTTTCTGCATCTTTTTTCCGGTTCAGGTAGTGTTCAGGAGAAATTCTCAGGTCAACCGCCCGTATCAGCTCACTGCTGAAGGTCAGCTGCGGTTGGTCGCTTTTGGGCAGATACTCCACGATCTGCTGCTGCTGCAGGTAATTCAATGCCTTAACAATATCATTCTGGCTCACCGAAAGCCTGCCGGCAAGCTCCGCTTCGCTGATAAAGGCCGGCTCTGTGAAAATTCCTCCATAAGACCTCAGGATCATCTTGATAAGCGGATCAAAGCGTGCATTCTCCACCTGGAACTTGTACAAATCCTCCTTGCGGGCGATGAAAACCAGTTTAGAAGGATTTCCAACCGATTCGTTGAGCGATATAAATCCCTCACGCTCAATAAACTTCAGGGCATTGTAAACAATAACCGGTTTGAAGTTATATTGTCTGCAGAAATCAGCAATTTCAAAACCGAATACCAGGTCACGTCCTGTACCCGGAGCGAGTTGAAAATAGTTACCGAGCGATTGGTAAACCTGACGTATTACGGCGGGATCAGGATAAGAAAGTTCGAGGTTGTGACGGGCATCGAGAATATCGGCTTCTTCGTAAAGCAACACCGCGTAAGCTTTTTTCTCATCCCGTCCGGCCCTGCCGGCTTCCTGAAAATAGGCCTCAATGCTGTCGGGCAGATCTATATGAACCACAACCCTCACATCCGGCTTGTCGATCCCCATGCCAAAGGCATTGGTTGACACCATTACCCGGCAGCTGCCGTTCTTCCAGCGGTTCTGCCTGTTTTCGCGTTCCGAAGATTGCAGACCGGCATGATAATAATCGGCACTGATCCCGTTCTTTCGCAGAAATTCGGCAATTTCCCGCGTTTTCCTGCGGTTACGTACATACACAATCCCGGTTCCCGGCACATTACCGAAAATTTTCAGCAAACGATCGTGCTTGTTCTCATCCTTCGACACCACGTAAGCAAGGTTACGCCTTTCAAAGCTTTTCTCAAACAGGTTGTTCTTTCTGAATTCAAGTTTGCGCTGTATATCCTGTACCACGGTTCTGGTGGCTGTGGCAGTGAGTGCAATCACCGCAATGCCGGGCAAAAGCTTACGAACTTCGGCAATGCGCAGATACGGAGGTCTGAAATCGTAACCCCATTGAGAAATACAGTGCGCTTCATCTACAGCAATCAGTCCGATCTTCAGGGATGGGATCATCTCCAGAAACCAATCTGAAAGTAAGCGTTCCGGTGAGAGGTATAAAAACCTGGTCTGACCGTAGTGGATGTGACTGATGGAAATCTCTATCTCCCTTCGGCTCATTCCCGAATAGATGGCTTCAGCCGGAATTCCGCGCTTGCGCAGGTTCTCAACCTGATCCTTCATCAGGGCAATCAGGGGGGTGATGACCAGTGTCAGGCCTTCAATTGCCATTCCCGGAACCTGAAAACACACAGATTTTCCGCCTCCTGTAGGAAGAAGCGCCAGGGTATCGTTCCCAGCCAGTACCGAACGGATAATCTCCTCCTGCACCGGCCTGAAGGAGGAATATCCCCAGTACTTAAGCAGTATCTGATGTATGTTCATTGAGCCGGACATGCTTTCCTTTAAAGAACATTTCAAAGATACTAAATATCGGAGCCTTTTCATGACAGACCTTATCCTCTCCTTCCGCCCTTTCACTGAATCACAGTGGTCGATACAATGACTGTGCAGCCCATCCATCATTTCATCAGTACTTACATCTGACAGATTGAATGAAACACATTTCCGTGAATTTATTGCCCTGTATGTGCCTTCAAAGGGATAATAAACCAGGCCTGATTCATACAATTTAAAGACTTTATCCATTGAACCGGGACCTCTCTCTGTCTAAAAAAATCAGTTACAGCAACGATGAATTGGAATTTATCCTGTAGGTTTGTAAAAAAAAATAGAATGGGAAAACCGGTCTTCATCATCGGATACATGGGTAGCGGCAAAACAACGACCGGTAGAAAACTGGCCCGTTCAATCGGCTATTTCCATTTTGATCTGGATGAAGAGATTGAAAAACTGCTTGGCAAAAGCATCTCTGCTGTCTTTGCAGAAGATGGAGAAGATGCCTTCAGGAAGTTCGAACATTCAGCGCTGGTTTCACTGACCCACCGCAAAAATGTGGTGATTTCCACCGGGGGCGGCACCCCCTGCTTCTTC
>CALMDN010000348.1 GCA_937864935.1 uncultured Bacteroidales bacterium | reverse complement strand
CTTCTCTGAAATCTGACCTGAAATGAAGAACAATGAATTCAACTACAGCTTTCATCGTGAATTCTTAATTGTGCCAATTACGGCTATCTCATAAATAGTCAGTTTTAGAAAGTAGCAAGCAGGTAAGCCTTCCAGGTTTAGTGTTTGAAACATGATATCAGGTTCTTCACTATTGAATGATCAAAAAAATAGTTGAATAAATCCTGAAATAAAGGCATTTTTCATTTTGGTGTTATCCAGGTCAGGGGTGATGTAAAGTATCAACACTACACTTATTAATCAAGGTGTAATGGCATTCGTAAACGTTGCTGCATTGTTGTCAATAATGGTCATATCTGCGGTATCAACAGTGCCATCGCCGTTTACATCGCTTGCCAGATAACCGGTAGCAAAATTGGATGAATTATTGTCAACAGGTGTCATGTCACCGATATCAATCGTACCGTCCTGGTTTACATCGCCTGCAAAGATTACATAACTTCCGTCATCTAACTGCTTTAGATTACTTCCCATCACAGCGCTGGGATTAGTAAAGTTATAGCTTGTGACTGGCATGCTGAAAGATACGGGTTCACCTGAAACCGTTTCAATGCTATTTCTGTGCCTGATAGTCAAATAGTAACTCCCACTATACAGCGCTGGAAACGTGAGGGTGGCATTCCCGTTTGCGTATAAATATACGTTAGTTACTGCATGAATAGTGTTGTTATAATCATTCTGATCGTGAAATTCTACTGTGATAACATCAGCGATTTCAGCTCCCCACTGAGCTCCGTTTTCATTCATTGCTGGATTCATGGTTCCATTACTACCATATAGACCTTCAAGCAGAAGGGAAAGGTTGAGTACTTTTTCAGGCATACCTTCCTGGGACAAGGTAACTACAACTGCAGGTAAACCGGCAACTGAAACGGTTATATTCACAATTCTCGGAAGATTGGAATTATTTAACGTGAATCCTGCGAGCAGATTTCCATTTCCAAATCCGGAGCTTGTTACAGTACACCAGGGTTGATCACTGATGACATTCCAGGCTGTATTGCAATATACATTAAAAATGGTACTACCAGATTGATAGCCAACAGATTGATTGTCTGGAGCTACAGTAAGCGATGGGGGGGGGTTAAGCAAAGGATTTCCATTTACAATTGCGTTGTATCCTGGAATAACATCCAGCTGAGAATTTATTGGAGGAGCACCACCATAAACAGGACTCCATGTCCATTCTTCATTCAGATTATCCCATACAATAATCATCTCAGCATCATCATAATGTGATACCCTTGTTGCATAGATTGGTACTGATACATCGGATGATTGAAACTCAAGATATGGTTGAGAGTCTGTGATAAATGGGAGTGAGGAAGTAACCCGTATCCGGCATACTCTGGTTCCATTTTCTGATGTACTGAGAATTGTTCCGTTAGGTATATAGGTATCCTCGCCGGTAACAGTCCCGGGACCAGGTGGGACGCGACCAGCCAATTGGATTATACTCGTTGAGGCATCGTATTGAATATACTGGGGCCGCTGACTTGGAACAAGATCGGAGTATGTGCTGGTACCCTGAGAGAGAAGACCTGTAGTTATACTTGCTCCTGTGGGGAAAATTCCGGGATTAATGTAAATACCAGCCTGATAACCCGCTAATACAAACTGTTGATCTGAATTGGTATCCAATAAGTAAATATCAAATTCCAATTTTGTAGAGCTTGTTTGAACAACATTTTGAATTGTTGTTATAAACTCAGGGCTTGGGATACCTGCTTGAGTCACTGAAACGATTACCGGTGACAGGCCTTCAACAGTAACAGTAATGTTGGCAGTTCTTTGGCTTGTAGTCTGATTTTCCAAGTAAGATGCAGTAAGCATTCCGTTCCCTGATCCGGTCATAGTAACTGAGCACCAATTCATGTCACTGCTAGCGGTCCAGAAAACATTGGAAGTAACAGTAAAATCAGTACTCCCAGCGTCGGAAGTAGCACTCTGATTGGCTGGTGTAACACTCAGTTGTGGTACCATACCTTCCTGGGTAACAGTAACAATGATCGGGCTTAGACCTGCTGTGGTAACGGTAATGCTGGCAGTACGCGGCGATGTTGTACTGTTGGCGGTATAAACTGCTGAGATGGTACCACTGCTGTTTCCGCCTGAATTCACCGTACACCAGGACTGGTTGCTCGTTACGGTCCAGTCAGTGTTTGAAACTACCGAAAACGTCGAGCTTCCGCTTTCTGCCGTTAGATTCTGATTGGAAGGGGATACCGACAGCAGTGGGGCAGCCTGGGTAACTGTAACCACGACTGCAGAAAGTCCGGCAACGTTGATGGTGATGTTGGCAATCCGCTGTGCACTGGTGTTGTTTACTGTAAATGAAGCGCTTAAGGTAGCGTTACCGGTTCCGGATGATGTTACAGTGCACCATGTCTGGTCGCTGACAGCCGTCCAGCTGGAATTTGAGGTCAGGGTAAAGGTTGTTGCACCGGCTCCGGGAAACACATTCCGGTTGGCCGGAGAAACAGAAAGCGTGGGAGCTTCCTGGGTAACTGTGACTACTACGGCAGGAAGACCGCTTACGGTTACAGTTACATTGGCAACACGCTGAGCGCCGGTGTTGTTGGCGGTAAAGGTGGCATTGATGATTCCGTTTCCTGATCCTGAGGTAGTTACAGTGCACCACGACTGGTTGCTGCTGACTGTCCAGGTTGAATTGGATGTTACGGTAAATGAGGTTGAACCGGCCAGCGGAGAAACCGTCTGGTTCGCAGGGGTTACTGAGAGCGTTGGAGTGGAGGTTCCGGAAATGGAAACATCATCAACGCATACACCATATCCATACTTTGCATTTCCTTCAAAAGCGATATAATAATCAGCCGATGCCGAGGGAAGTACAATGGTACGCTGCGTCCATGCAGTAACACTTGAGGTGTAGGTAGCCAGTGAAGTCCACGTGCCGGAAGAGGAGGCGCGGTAATACACAGTCAGTTGATCCTGATCGGGCGACCACAGCGCCTGGGTATGCCAGAAAGTGAGTGTTGGTGAATTTACACCAGTGAGGTTGATCGGGGGTGAAATCAGGCGGGTGATGTTCGAGGCAGAAGTATTGTCTTTCAGACAGGCATTGTAGGTTCCTGTGTGGGCTGTTGCCGGGTTACTTCCACCATTACCGGTAATGAAAGTCCAGTTGAGGCCAGAACTTGCAATCTGCTCCTGTGTCCAGCAGTTGGGTATCTGCCCGCCATTCTCAAATCCCTCAGTCCAGGGAAAAGTACTGATCGACCCGCAGGCAGTGGTGGCATTTGCTTTTTTCGAAGCCAGAGAATAATACCCGCTGTTCTTCGACCACAAGGCGTAATAGTACGTGGTGGAAGCACTCAGATTCAGGTGCTGGAAGCTGGTCAGGGTCCCTTCGTACAGCACGGTACCGCCTCCGCTGATGGTTTGTCCGGGTGTATAGTTTCCGGTAGGTGAACCGAAGGTATTCGTTGTGTTGTAAGCTAGCATTACCACATCATTGGCTGCGTTGAGGCTCCAGTTGAGGTTGATCTGGGAAGTGCCGGCTGCCGTGGCTGTTATGTCACCGGGAACGGCAGGAATCAGCGGGTTGGCATAGCCCTGGGCCATCACGAGTGCAGCATAGGCATTCAGTCTTCCGCTTCCGAGGTCGCCTGCATAGCCGGGATTCAAAGCACTGATGTCATCGGTAGTCGTAGTGAGGATGGTCTTCAGATCCTGTACGGAAAGCACGCCTGGAACTGCAGATAACACCAGAGCAGCAACTCCGGAAACATGCGGACAGGCCATGGAAGTTCCCTGGTAAAACCCATAAGTGTTGCCGGTCAGACTGCTTAACACACCACGGGCAGATACACTGTTGGTTTCACCACCCGGGGCAGAAATGTCCACCCAGGTGTCGTAGTTTGAATACCATGCTTTGATGTCCTGGTTGTTGGTTGCTGCCACAGAGAAAGTACCGCTGTAGCAGCCGGGATACCACTGACCGGATGAGCCATCATTACCGGCAGCAAAGATCGTAATACCGCCATCAACAAGTGCTGTACCACCACCATTGGCATTGAAATAATCAATGGCATCGAGCACAGCCTGTTCGTAATAGCCCGCTGATGTATAACCCCAGCTGTTTTGTGAAATGGCAGCACCATTGTCTGCAGCATAGATCGGGGCGTCTTCAAAACCACCGCTTGAGGATGAAGTGAAAACCTGGCACGACATCAGCCTGACGCCGTTTCCTGAACCGGTTCCACCGGCAATTCCACTCACACCGGTGCCATTGTTGGTATTGGCTGCAATTGTACCGGCTACATGGGTACCATGGTCGCCCGGGGAGATTGTTGATGAACCGGTAACAAAGTTGTACCCGGTGCCCGACCACATATTGGCTGCCAGGTCGGTGTGCGTGTATGAGATGCCCTCATCGATGACTGCAACGATGATGGTATTACTGCCTTTTGTGATATCCCATGCTTCGGGCAGATCAATGTCTGAATCCACCGTTCCGCTCTGCTGACCGGTGTTGTGATAATGCCATTGTTCATTGTACCTCGGATCGTTGGGGACATAGTTCAATCCGGCTTCATTGCCGCCTTCACCCTGTGTACGGATTGCATTGATATCAGCTCCGATAAGATGTTTTTTGTAAACAGGCTCAGCGACCTCAATTTCATTTTTACCGGCATAGGCCATTACCATGGCCCTGATATCTGTATTGGCGGGAACAATGAGCTCAAACCAGAGGTGGAAACCCCATTGCCGGTGGCGATCGGTGAACCGGGTGTCTTCGAGTGCATTTGAGAATGTTTTTCCGACTGCAGCAACCCCGAACTGCTGATTGAGCTGATCAATGGCCGGAATACTAAAACCCACACTGCCATCGACATTGGATATCAGTTGCATGTTGTCGACAACACTTTCCAGAGTCCTGTTGAACTTGATCCTGATGATGCCTTTTTCTATGGCTGCATCAGGCACAGACGCCAGGTTGATGGCAGGACGTTCACCTTTTTTGACAAGCGTCGGATTCTTGGAGTTCAGCGCAAAGGCTGAAAAGCTGAAGGTGAATATAAACAGGAGAATCAGTGTCCTGAAGATTAGTCCGGATGAAGTGAGTGTGTAATTTTTTTTCATCAGTTTCAATTTAGGGATAAATAAATCAGGCTTTGAGAACCAAAACCAGGTAATGTTTCGTGAATAAAGACGTTTTAGTAAGGAACCCGCAGATTTCTGGTGTCAGAAAAACAAATCATTGTTGTTACTTTTTCAGGCTTCACCCGGATCAATAACCAAATTGTAAATCAAGTCAATGGTCAGAGTCCGGAATGGATCCTATTGATTAAAAGTATGTTACACGTGCCTTCCTGAAGACAGGCGGGGTTATCGCACGCTGTTATGCAGAACTCCGGATGAATTATAATAGTTTAAGATCAGACCCGTAGTTTCAGCCCAAAATTATATTCTTTTATTGAAGAAAACAAATTAAATCTTTTAAATATGATCAAACCTTAGCGAATGATTGATTTTGATAAAAAAAGGCTGACCTTTCCGGATCAGCCTTTGAATCAACATCGCTACGGATGCGCCGATTGTATGTAATTTGCACTGTTGTTGTCAACAATGGTCATATCAGCCGTATCGGCTACTCCATCACCGTTCACGTCGGTGACAAGGTATCCCGAAAGATAATTTCCTGAGTCATTGTCCACCGGGGTCATGTCGGCGGTATCAATGGCACCGTCCTGGTTTACATCGCCACCATATATCACGAAGGTACCATCGGTCATCTGCAGCAGGTTGCCTCCATAAACACCGGCCGGCTGCTCAAAGGCAACATTAACTGCCAGTGAGGTAAATGAAACAGGAGCGGCCGATGTGGTTTCAATGGAGTTGCGGTGTTTTACCGTTACATAATAGCTTCCGGTAAAAGCGGAAGGTATGGTTACCTGTGCAGAGCCTCCGGTGCTCAGCAAAACGTTCGGATCTGAATACTCAATGATCCCGTAGTTCCCTGCATTGTGCAGTTCAATGGATATCTGGTCGGCAATGCCGGAAGCAAATTGCGGACCTGATTCATTGCTGGCCTGGCGCATCGACCCGCCTCCGTTATACAAGCCTTCCAGGAAAACAGTAATCTGGAGTGATTTACTTGAACCCGAGATGTTTACAGGGTAATCCTCTGCCTCACCATACGGGAAATAGTCACAGGGTCCATATTCATAATATTCATACAATGATGCTTCGATAACCCGCATACGCGTGGTTCCGCCGGCTGCATCCTCAGGAACCGTAAAAGTGATTGTCCCGGTTGCGGGTGATTCAGGACTGATTATAAATCCGAGTCTTTCCGTTTCTTCAAATTCACTGTTGTTATTAAAATCAATCCAGGCACTCATATAATTATTGTTGTTGATCCCGGCACTCAGCGTAAGGGTATATTCTGATCCCATGTTCAGATTTGCAGTTACGCCATCATAATATGTATAACTCGGATGTGGAGTAGCTCCGGTGGTGTTGTTGATTTCCTCAAGCTGAACGAGGGAGATGTAATTTCCAAACATGGTGCCATTGTCGAAATAGGGTTCGCAATATGCAACAGGGGAGATAAGTACCCGGTAATCTTCTGTCTCGCCATAGGAATACAAGGAACAAGGATCTATTTCGCTGACATCCCGTACAGCCCTGACTCTCATACTTGAAAATCCGTTATACGCTTCCTGAGGTATAGAAAAAGTAATGAAAGCAGTTCCCGGGGATGTTGGAAGTGCTGCATTTCCAAGTTTTTCAGAAGGGTCGAACAGATTGTCCTGGTTATAATCGATCCAGACCGCTACTGTACTGGCAGTACTTTGTGTTCCACCGGCAAGGGTTAAGGTATAGGAGGTACCTTTGATCAGGTTTGCAGTGAGGTTACTGTAATCGGTGTATGATGGTAATGGTGATGCTCCGGAAGCATTGCTGATGCCCTCCAGTTGAACCAGGGAAATGAAATCACCCGCTGAGGATCCGGTTGAATATGCCGGAACGCAGGATGCTGCAGGAGTAACATTGATGTAATCTTCTTTGGTGATGATGCTGTTCCCGCTGCTGTTGGATACCGTCAGTGTTACGGTGTATGGCCCTTCTGCCGTAAACTGCACATCGGGAATCCTGGAGTTCTGATTTGTGCCGTTCATAAAATTGAAGGTACTTGGGCTGATACTCCAGTTCCAGATAGACGGCACATTTGATGAAAGGTCAATGAGTGAGGTCACTTCACCGATTGAGGGAGCAGCGTTGGATGTGGAGAAGTCAGCCACAGGAGCAGCGTAAAAGCAACTGATGATTGCAGTCCAGCCGGGAAAGGTACCACAGCAATCCGATTGGAACCTTAACGTCAATGCGCCGGTATAGTGGCTTGAGGTAACCGTTGTCGGGCCGGTTTGGCCTGTATAACTTCCGATAAGAGGATCGGATGTGGAAGTTCCATTATAGATATACAGAGCGTCAAAATTGTTCTGCAGGAAGAAGCTGGTGAAATCTAACCGTACTGAAGCTCCGGCAGAGGCTGGCAAAATCGTAAGCACATGGTCCTGGTAGTTCTGATAATTTCCGGAGGGGCCTCCGGAATCATAGAACAGAGCATCGCAGGTGGTGATACTACCGGTATGCATGTTGACAGCATTCAGAACCTGTATATACGACGAGATGGTTTTAGTGTCTGATACTCCTGCTTTTGAAGCGGTGAGGCTGACATCATAATTTCCAGCAATGTTGTAAACAATGGGAGGCGGGGTCTGTCCTGAGTAGGACGATGGGGTTCCGCCCGGGAAGGACCATTGCCAGGTGTCTGGTGAACAGTCCGAAAAATCTGTAAAAGTGACTGAGCTGCCGGCATTGATCAAAGATGTGTTTGCTGAGAAATCAGCAATGACAGAATTGATCTCAATGTATGCGGTTTTTGTTTCGGTATCGGTTGTGGTTCCATCGGAAACGGTCAGTGAGACGCTATAAATACCTGGATTTAGGTATTGAACAGGAGGTGGGGTTTGTCCGGAATGGGAGGATGGGGAACCTCCGGGAAAACTCCAGGTCCAGGAAGTTACCGGGGCAAGTGTCTGATCGGTGAAAGTAATGGTTGAGCCTGAACATTCCAGCGTTGATGAAGCAGTGAATGCCGCAGTGGGAATTATATATTGCTGTGCCAGAAGCAATGCCTGATAGGCGTTTAGCCTCCCGCTGCCCAGCATACCAGTGAGGCCCGGATTCAAAGTATAAATATTGTCGGTCGTATTCACCAAAATATTCCTGAGTTCAACAGGGGTTAGAATACCAGGCAATAGCGATAGAATAAGGGCTGCAACACCGGAAACATGCGGACAGGCCATGGAGGTTCCCTGCATGAAACCATAGTTGCCGGAAGTCATGGTACTTAATACTCCCGTTGAGCCACTTGGCACTCCCATTCCTGCTGCAGCACTCGTTTCTCCGCCGGGAGCTGAAATGTCAACCCAAAGCCCATAATTCGAATAATAAGCTTTCTGGTCGCTGTTATTGGTGGCTGCAACGGCCAGCGTGCTGCTATAAAATGCCGGATACGTAGGCTGTAAGGAATTCTTATTCCCGGCTGCGAAAATGGTAATGCCGCCATCCATAACGGAACCCCCTCCATTGGCATTAAAGTAGTCTATCGCATCCAGGACTGCCTGTTCATAATAACCGGGTACCGTGTACCCCCAACTGTTCTGGGAAATGGCTGCCCCATTGTCGGCAGCATAAACCATTGCTGTATGAAAACCACCACTCGAACTTCCGCTGAATACCTGGCACGACATCAGCCTGACGCCATTTCCGCTGCCATCGCCCCCGGCAATGCCGGATACCCCTTCACTGTTGCTGGTATTGGCTGCAATCGTTCCTGCAACATGGGTGCCATGATTTCCAGGTTCAATTACAGGGCTGTTGGTAACAAAATTGTAACCAATTCCCGGCCACATATTCGCTGCCAGGTCAGGATGGGTATATTCAATGCCATCGTCAATCACAGCCACCACCACATTGCTGTTGCCTCTGACAATATCCCAGGCCTCCGGCAGGTCAATGTCGGCATCCGGTGTTCCACCCTGCTGGCCGGTATTGTGGTAATGCCATTGTTCGTTGTATCTCGGGTCGTCCGGAATATAGGTCAGGCCGGTATTGTTGCCGGATACTGATGTATTGCTATGCGCCGGGCTATCATATCCGGTGTGATCTTTCCTGTACAATGGTTCAGAAAGCTGAATTTCATTTTTATCCGAATAGGCCATCACCATGTTGCGGATATCTGTTCCTGATGGTACAATCAGGTCGTACCATAAATGGAAACCCCACTGCCGGTGGCGGTCGGTATACTTCGTATTCTGAAGGGCGGCATCAAAGGTTTTCTTTATTTCATACACGCCGAATTGCTGGTTTAGCTGGTCTATGACGGGAATACCAAACCGGGCGATACCGTCAGGACTCATTGTAATCGCTCCATTGTCAAGTAATTGTTCAAGGGTTTTGTTGAATTTGATCCGGACAATCCCCTGTTCCATGGCCTCATCCGGCACGGTGGAGATATTGATTGGTGGACGTTCACCCCTCACAACAACGCCTTCAGGCGATGATGCCATTGACTTGAGCGGGAAAATGACTGATCCCATGCAGAAAATAAATAATAAAAGCAGCCTTTGGAGCAGGCCTTGGAAACTGAGGGTCTTCATGTTTTTGATTTCTATGGTTCTATGGCTTTATACTTTTAATCTGAACAATTCCACATCATCGGAGAATTAACCCATGCGGGAGGTTCACCTCGCAAATTTATCACCCGGAATGGTTGTACCTGTTGCTGAATGTACGGATGGTCAGAAAAACTGTATGATATTCAGGATTTGACTTATTTCAGGAAATGTCGAACTGAAGCCATTCTTTTTGGTGAAATACAGGCTGTCATTGAAACCTGTCAGATTAACCATGATTATGAACATTTTGCAAAGGTTTTCTGCAAAATATCATGAACGGAATTTTTAAATCACTGTTGTCCGGTTAAATTATGAGGTTCTTCGCTAACGCTCAGAATGACAA
>CALMDN010000347.1 GCA_937864935.1 uncultured Bacteroidales bacterium | reverse complement strand
GTAAGGAACAGGGGCACGCGCCTGCCTGTCTGCTGGTCACAGACAGACAGACAGGTCAGGAGACGCGCGCCAACGGGTAAGAAACGGGGGCACGCGCCTGCCTGTTTGCTGGTCACAGACAGGCAGGCAGGTCGGGGGACGAGCGCCAACGGGGTTCCGGAAATTGTAGCTAAGCCACAGGACGCCGGGCCGGGTGCATGGTGAACTGGCATGAAAAAAAATGGTGGATGAGGCACATTCCCCCTATCCTTTCAACTTTCAGGATTGCCGACCAGGCTGTCGCAGATGACAGGCATGGTTGACAGGGGAGTGGGCGCCACCCACCATTCGGAACTCTTTACTTATTCTATTGTGAATCTGTTATTTACCTAAATCTCTTGCCGAGAGTCTGAGACTTTTGGGAAGTTCGCCAAACTGAATGGCCTGACCGTCCCACCACATACCCAGGGCTTTTCCCTGAGTGTTGCTATCAGAGAAAAGAACCTTACGGACATTGCTGTCGAAGCCGCTAGCAGTTACCATATCAGTAGCCTGATCCGGTGCACTGTCGATGCGTTTGGCAATGGCAATCCATGAAAGGGTGGTGTTGCTTGCACCGCGCATCTGCTCTCTGATCACACATCCTTTTGAATCGGAGGAGGCAATATAAACCCCGTTGCATTCACCGTTAGGAGTTACAGTAATAACAGGAGTTTCAGCGATGATTGATTTAAACTCCTCGCTGAAATGAATGGTTGCAACACCATTGACCATCTCAACTGTACCTCTGGCATAAACAATGGGTTCAAGGCTTGAAACAGTATATACCGGAACAACTTTACCTTCGGTTTGAACGAGTTCGATGTTTTTACCAAGGGTGTAAAGATTACCGAGATTGTACTGGGCAAACAAATCACCTGAGTTCAACTGCCCGATTACATTTCCCTGAGAGGTACTTCCGATCATTTCGCCAAAGAATCCACCACCGATTCCGGCACTGCCGGTTGAAGCTGATTTGCCTGCTCCATTGCCATAAGCGCTCGAACCATATACCCCGTAGTAAGCGCTGCTGCTGTTTTTATAACCCAGTGCTCCCCAGTATGAACCGTAGATTTCTGCACCAATAACCCCTCCGCATCGGGTAAAGTCATTGTAATTCCAACCTCCTGATCCAAAGGAATACTGGTCGCCCCAGAAACTATGCCCGGCAGCACCGGTATTCGAAGTATTCTGTGCATAACCTGTTCCATCATTCTGGCTGTTCCGGTCACGATAACCCATGGTTGTGTGTTGACCATCCCCATTCGCAGTCAGCTGCTGGCGGTACACGAACAATTGTGTGGTAGCTTGTGCCGGGTAATTCACGCTTACGGAAGTACCATTGTCCTGAATTAAGGAATTTCCGACAACGGAACCCGCGGTGGTCCATTTGGTCAGGTAGTTGTTGTTACCGCTTCCTGTGATTCCGCCGGCAGCGGTTGCTGTAAGGTTTCCGGAATTGTCAACCTGAACGAACCGTGTACCTGAACCACCCAGGCCTGTTACCCTGGCGTTGGTTGTTGAGGTTGTTCCTGTCACTGTCAGCGTGCTGCTTGCATCAGTCCAGGTCAGATTGGCACTGCCACTGCTTGTTCCAGCGTTATTGAAGATAATCTGAGTATCAGAACCGCCTGTCGGGCCGGCGGGGCCTTGCGGACCCATAGGGCCGGTAGCGCCGTCGAGACCATCATTTCCGGCAGGGCCTTGCGGACCCATCGGACCCATAGGGCCGGTAGCGCCGTCGAGACCATCATTGCCAGCCGGTCCCTGGATTCCCTGTTCACCCTGAATACCTTGCTCACCCTGAGGTCCTTGCTCACCCTGGATACCTTGCTCACCCTGAATTCCTTGTTCACCCTGAGGTCCCGGAGGGCCCTGTGGGCCGGGAGTGCTGTTTAAGGCATACAAGGCATAGGGTACGCTTAACAGTTCGCTTGTTCCGGTAATACTGTAATTAGATCCTCCTTCGGGATCGGTTTCTGTTTTGATAAAAAACGGGCCGTTTGACCAGTCAATACCGGTAAAGGATCCTGAAACAACCTCTCCGGCACCGATTTCAATTGAAATCAGCCCGTTGATGTTGCTAACCGGAGCCTGAGTTTCCACATAAACCGGTATCCCGGATGAAGAACCCTGCAATATGCTCAGTTGCATCCCTACCTGGGTGTTGGTTATTAAATTCTGATTGTTGTTTCTGATGACTGCCTGAAAGCTGATTTTTTGAGGACTTTGTGCCCAGATACTACCCCAGAATAACAATATGATGAAGGTTGAGATAAATTTTTTCATGTTGGTTTAGTTTTTAACGATTTTAAAAGTTTTTACTTCACGGTTTAAATCACTAAGTTTCAGAATGTAAGTTCCGGTTACAAGGCTGGACAAATCAAAGCTGGTTTCATTGCTCGCAACGGTTTTTGTGATACAAAGCTTTCCAAAGGCATCGTAGATAGCAGCCTGATATTCCGCTTCCAGCTTTCCTCCAAATCTGAGCGTCAGGCTATGGGTTGTGGGATTCGGGTAGGTTTTAAAAAACAGTCCTACTTCAGGCGCATCGATAATTTCAGTAATCACTGAAATTTCATAGGGTTGCTCCACCCCCTGAGCAACTGAACCTGTTGATCCGGTATTGGTGGTGTAAGTCGCCAGTCCATAAGAAATGCTCATACTGCCCCCGCTTCCGCTGGCATCAGAACCTGACGCTGAGATGGCTACCTGGGCATATATGCCGGTAACCAATAAGCAGAGCATGACAGTTGTTAAAAATCTTACTACTTTAAATCGCATTTGTTACCTCCCTTTTTAATTGTTACCATTGTTTTTTTTTGTTATTTTCTGAAAGTGTATAATAATTTTACAGTTTTCAGACTTCATAATTTTATTGTTGACGGTGTTTATATAAGTTCTCTTAAAATGTAACTTTGGAATTCTCAGAATAAATACGCTATACAATATAAAGTCTGATAAAGAGTACTGAGTTTGCAACAATGGGCAGGCGCGCGCCAACGGGATACAGGTTGCAGGTGCCATTTGCAAGGAACGGGGGCACGCGTCAGCCTGTCTGCTGGTCACAGACAGGCAGACAGGTCTGGAGGGGCGCGCAACCGGAGGCCCGCGCCAACGGGGTAAACATTGTTCTTGTGTCCCGGC
>CALMDN010000346.1 GCA_937864935.1 uncultured Bacteroidales bacterium | reverse complement strand
ACAAATGCGAGACTTTTATAGGAAAGGGATGCTCTGGAGAACAGACTGTTTACCTGACGGCGCCTGATCCAGGTATCCCATTCGATCGGATCCTTGGAAGCTTTCAGTGAGTAGTAACCCGGAATGGAAAGACCACCCTTGGTGGATGCATCAAAATAATCATCTTTCTGGTATGCTATGGTACCTCCTGCCAAACCATCAATCCTGAAATTGCCGAAAGTCTTGTCGGCCAGCAGAAGCAGGTCGTTGTTGATACCGTAACCGGTGTATTTCTCGGTTTCATAATAACCGTAGTAACTGTAGGCATTGCGTGCACTGATGGGATTGCGGTAAGTATAACGGTTAAGGTAGCTGTCAAGCCCTGACCGCAGGGTAAGTTTCAGCCAGGGGGTAAATTTATAGGTAGCAGCAATAAAAGCGGTGGTGATGTCACGATCTGAGGATTGAAGCACCTCATTGGCAAGAAAATACGGATTATCATACCACTCGTTGTTAAACCAGTTTTGCTTCTCGTCTTTTACCATCCAATAATTCTTATATTCATTGATGTCCCATTCAGAGCCGAGCCAGCCGATCAGATTGTACAGGTATCCGCCTGAGTACTGACTGCCCCTGATGTTCGGAGAGATATGCTTGGAGTAGGTGAAATTCGATTCGATGGTCAGCTTGTTAAAGGTGATTTCTCCCCCCACATTGTAGATAACTTTGTCGAGTTTCTGATTCGGAAACTGTCCTTTGTTGTGGATATGGGTTATAGATGTCCTGAAATTGCTGTTCTCGTTTACACTTGAAATGCTGATGTTGTTGTTGGTTACCAGTCCCAGTTCCTGAAAATTCTTCAGGTTGTTCTTCCCTTTTGAAACCAGCTGAACCGAATCTTTCCATTCCATGTCGACAGGGTCCCACAGTGAGGTGGTTCTGCCAATATCCAGTTTGTCGCCCCAGATGTAATCATCGGCATAATGACCGTTGTAACCCGATGAATAGGAGGTTTGCGTTTCAGGATAGACCACAAACCCTAAATTAAGCATGGTGGATGAATTCACAGATACCTGAAAACCTCGTTGTTTGTTACCCCTCAGGGTTGTAATCATGATGGCGCCTCCGGCTCCACGGTAACCATAAAGCGCTGAAGCAGTAGCTCCTTTCAGGACTTCAATGCTTTTGATGTCGTCTTGTGAAATGTCGTTGAGTGTCACATTGCTTGAGGGGATTCCGTCAATGACTATCAGCGGATTTTCCCCCCGGAGCGTCAGTTCGGCATTGGTGCCGAAGTTTGTACTGTTTTTGACCATCAATCCCGATACCTTACCGGTTAGTGAAGTAGTCGGGTCAGCAACCTTAATCGTTTGAAGGTTCTGTCCGTCGACCTTCTGAACAGAGTAACCCAGTGCCTTTTCTTCGCGTCTTACTCCAAGTGCTGTAACTACCACGCCTTCGAGCTCCGTGGTGGTTTCATTCATCTCAAGGTTCAACACCAGACTGCTTGATACAGGCATTTCAACGGTCTGGTATCCCAGAAATGAAAAAACCAGAACCACATTTTTTGAAGGTAGTTCCAGAGAGTAATTCCCTGAAAGGTCAGTTGTGGTTCCAATAGTACCGCCTTTTACCTGAATGGCGACCCCGGGCAGAGATTCCTTCGTTTTCGCATCGGTTACTCTACCGCTGACCCTGACCGGCTGTTCGTCTTTGCCGTTCTTTTTCAGTGGTGTGAGGATAATCTGTTTCTCGCTGACTACAATGTTTATACCGTCTTCACGAAAAATGGTTTCAATAATCTCTTTGATCGGAGTGTTGACAAATACTGCGTCAACTTTACGGTTCAGGTCAATAAGCTGCTGGTTTACCAGAAACTTGTATTCACTCTTTGATTCAATTTCATTGAGCACCTCGTTGATCGGAACATTCTTCAGTTTCATGGAAACTTTGGTGGACTGCGCTACCAGATTAAATGGTAAGAAACTGATTATCAGCAGGCAAAACGAAAGTAAAGTTAATCTCATACTTCGAAAGATTTAACGTAAATTTTTCCAGGGTTTCTGTTTTTCCGTAAACCGGACAACCGATCAGGTTCAGGTTTTGCCGTTACGGAACATTATGAATTTTCTGCAGCAGGTTCAGCCACTATCGTTTTTGTGGACTTGTTTCATTTTCTCCTTTCCTTACTTTTGATTGAATGCATTGTTTGGTGTTACAATAATTTTCTTTCGGGTAAAACTGCCATCGGGTTTATGCCTGGCGTCAACAACCTGATAGTTGAGGGGTGACGAAATGGAGAGCAGTTTCAGGAGTTCATCCAGTGTTTCATTTTCAAAAGTTGCCCGGTATCTGTATTGCTTAAGGCTTTCCCCTTTGATTTCAATCTCAACGTTGTATTGTTTTTCTATGCGTTTGAAGACTTCGCTCAGCATATCGTTCCTGAATACCAGTTTGCCGTCCTTCCATGCATAATATTTATACACTTCCTCTTGTTCAACATGCTCAGAACCACTGTTGAGGTCAACAACAAGTACCTGATCAGGCTTGAGGACAGTGGTTTTGAGAGGTGAGTCACCGTTTCCGGAGACACTTACTTTGCCTTCAGCCAGCGCAACAGAATGCTGATCACAATCATTGTAAGCCATTACATTGAAACGGGTGCCTGTTGCTTTTACCACGAGTGAAGAAGTGTTTACAAAAAACGGCATGTTTTCGTCTGAATGAACTTCAAAATAGGCTTCACCTGAAAGCTGAACTTTTCTTTCCGATCCGGTAAATCTTTCAGGATAGGTGAGGGTGCTTCCGGAATTCAGCCATACTGCTGTACCATCGGGAAGTTTGATTTGAGAATAGGTTCCGAAGGCAGCATTGACTACAATGCTTCCGGTACGGGATTGAAAGGAACTGTAATGATATCCAAGCCAGATTGTTCCCAGCAATAATGGAATAAACAGTATCGCAGCCAGCCTGCTGAAATAAAAAACTGCACTTGAGAATCGGCTGCGATGTTCAATTTTTCTTAAAACCTTTGTCAACGCTGCCTCTGTTGAAACTTTCGGACCAGCTCCCGATTCCCAGATATTCTTAAGCTGGTTGAAATACAGCTGGTTTTCAGGGTTCTTCTTCAGCCATGCTTCGAGTTCACTCAATTCATGGTCTGATGGATTGCCGGACAGACATTTGAAAATCAGATTATCGATGGATGCTTTATCCTGTTCGCTCATAAAATAAATCCTCTCTGTGTTAAAGACGGTTCAACAAAAAAATACCACAATGGAAAAGTGAAAAAAACGAGAAAAAAAATCAGGCACAGAAAATCCGGATCAACGGAAGCAACGGGAGGATGGTTAACAAATAGTCTTTCAGTTCTTTGTGAAGCAGGACCAGGGCTTTGCTGATACGTACTTCCACCGTTCTTACCGATACACCTTGCTTCTGAGCAATCTGCGAATAGCTGAGCAGATCCTTCCGGTTCATCATGAATGTTTCTGTTAGTTCGGCTGGTAGTTTGTTCAGCGCTGCACTGAAAGCCGACTGGAGATCTGAATGGAGCACATAGTTCTCGGTGTCGTTCTCAAAAGGAATGATCATCCTCCTGACAAGCTCAGCATAACTGTTCTGTATGCTGTTGTGCCTTAGGTAGTCTATGCTTTTGTTCTGCGCAGCTTTCAACAGATATGATTTCAGTGATGTTTTTATCTGCAGAAGGCTCCTGTGCTCCCAAAGCTTCAGAAATACTTCCTGGATGATTTCTTCCGATGCTTCAGTATCGCGTGTATATGCAAATGAAAAGCAGACAAGATCTTTATAGTACTTCC
>CALMDN010000345.1 GCA_937864935.1 uncultured Bacteroidales bacterium | reverse complement strand
TTGTGGATGCGATGGGCCGGGGCTTTCATCTGTTCGTCCCAGATTTCGAGGGAAGCGGCATCGAAGAACCGTCTTTCGCCGAACTGCTTCAGCAAAGCATTGCGTTGGGCCAGTGCCTTGTTGTAGACCATCAGGTCGTCGAGGTAGGAGCGGTCGAACTGCGAAATCACCGAATCGATGTACTTCCTTCTGAGGTCACTTCCTTCGTTGATCAGGTCGCGGTCGTAAGGGGAAACCATCACCAGGGGGAATTCCCCGATGTGGTCGGCCAAACGATCGTAATCCTTGGTATTGATCCTGAATTGTTTCTTCTGCGCCCGTTTCTGTATGCAGCTGACATCGTCGGTGCCGGTGCCGTTGCGGACAAACTGCCCGTGGATGGAGAAAAAATCGGCCTGGTGGCGTATGTTCTGCTGGTCGGCCAGGTTAAAATAGCTTTTGGTGAACGAGAGGTAATGAATGGCATCGAGCAGGTTGGTTTTGCCGGCTCCGTTGCTGCCGGTAAAACAGTTCAGTTTCGTGGAAAACTCCACGGAAGCTTCTTCGTAATTCTTGAAATTGAACAGTGTGAGCTTCTTCAGGTACATGATGCTTCGGATGTCATTTTTTCAATTGCGGAGGCTACCTCTTCCATCAGCCAGACGGGGGTGGAAGTCGCCCCGCTTACCCCTGCGCTAGCAGCACCGGCAAACCAGCGGGGATCCAGCTCACCTGGCCCGGATACAACATGGGTCCTGGGATTGAAGGCAGTGCAGCGTTCTGAAAGGTATTTGCCATTGGAGCTTCTGCTTCCGGTAACAAAGATAACAACATCGTGCTCACGGGCAAATTTTTCTAGGGCAGGCTCCCGTTTGCTCACCTGTGCGCAGATGGTCTGGTGTATGCTCACCTCTCCCCTGCTTGTGGCATCCGGGAAACGCGCGTTTATCGCTTCACAGAATTGTTTAAACGATCCGGCATGGCTGGTGGTTTGGGCAAACACATGCAGTGGCAGGGTGAGATCCGCCTCTTCTATCTGATCGGCATGGCTGAGAACCAGCACCTTACCCCGGGCGTGCCCCTGCAGTCCCACCACTTCCGGATGTCCGGGTTTCCCGAAGATTACCACAGTTCCGGATTTTTCCGCTGTTTCGGCCGAAGCCAGACCTACCTTGTGCTGCAACCTGAGTACCACCGGGCAGGTGGCATCGGTAAGCGATAAATTGCTGGTTTCAAGGGTATTGTAGGTGGATGGCGGTTCTCCGTGAGCCCGGAACAGCACGTGTGCATCCTGCGGCAGTTGCTGCAGTTCGCCGGTTTTCAGGGTGGTAAGCCCAAGGGCGCGGAGCCTTCCGGTTTCCGCTTCATTGTGAACGATTTCCCCTACGGAGAATGCCTGCCCGCGGTTTGCCAGCAGGGTTTCAGCTGCCCTGATGGCACGCCTGACCCCCGTGCAGAAACCGGCGGCGGGATCGATGCTGACAACCAATCGGGGATGATTCATACTGCAAAAGTAAGCAAAGCGGCGATGCAGGTCGGGAACACAGCAATAAATTAAAACGCCGGAGTGATAAACAACGGATGGTCAGAAATGGCAACAGACAAAAAGAGACTACCTGCCGGCTGAGGCAAAATCGGAAAGGTTGAAGGCGATGCTCAGCATGTTGGGTGAACCGGTAAGGTGGTAGGCTGACCGTGCGTAGTTGAAGTTGAATTTGGAGACCCTGAAGCCAAATCCCCAGGAGAACCCGACGGTTCCGTGCTTGCTGTCGATTTTCATCTCCTGCCGGCGCTGGTAGTTATAGCCCAGCCTGAAGCTGAAATTTTTCGATGGCACAAACTCACCGCCGATCACCACGTGCCTAAAGGCTTTGTCGGCAAACTCCCCGGCCTTGCTTTTCTCTTTTACCTCGCCGGTAAACGGATCTACCTCCTCCTCGTTCGGATCGTCGTAGGTGAGGTCCCACTTCTGCAGGTTGGTGAAGAGAATGGAATACCTGAACGGAAGATGTTTGAGTCTTTTCGAGAGTCCGAGCTGGATTTCAAACGGGAGGGGTTCGTTGTTTCCCGGGGTATAGGTGGAGAGCTGGCTTCCGATGTTGCGGGCAACCAGAGAAGCTGTGAAGCCGCTCCTGGCGTGATAACTGCCGGCAACATCCACCGCCAGGCCAAAAGAGTTATAGGTTTCGAGCGTCGAACTGATGGCTTTGAAATTGGCACCAATGCTGAACAGCGAATCCAGCCTTCTGCCCCAGCCAATGACCATAGCCAGTTCGCTGCCGGTAAACTCACCGGCATTTTCTTCAAGGATTCCGGTTTCGTCGGCATAGGTAAAGGTGCCGTAATTGAGGTACTGTACCGTGGCTGCAAAACTGCCTGCCTTGTCGAAAGTGCGGGAATAGCTTGCAAAGCCGTAGTTGATGTCAGAAAAATAGTCCACATAATTGAGCGAAATACCGTTGTGCATCTCAGGGCTGATCATCGAAGGGTTGTTGAGACCAACCGACAGATCGTTGTCAGCGACTGCAATAAAATTACCGCCGAGTGCGGCAACCCTCGGTGAATTGGGTAAATTGAGGAAGCGGTAGGTTGAGTTGCCACCCACCTGAGATTTTACATCAGCAATCTGAACAATGAAAACAAAGGTTAAAAGAACTACGATTCTGATTTTTTGTACCACGTTATTTCGTTTTATCATAATTACCTTAAAGGATTACGCATGCGCCGCAAAATACGCATACCTAACGGCAACCAAAGCGGTTTATTGTAAAAGTGGCGGTAAATAAACGCCTGCATGCAAGGAACAGCCCGATGTGCTTCCTGAGAAAGGAAATTCCCTGTAACCATGCCTTTGTGCAAAGCTACAGGGAATCGCGACAAGTTATCAGCCTTTCACCTGTTTTCTGATAAGGTTGAGGGCTCCGCCGGCCTTAAACCAGTCAATCTGGGCCTCGTTGTAGGTATGGTTTACACTGAAGGATTCTGTGCTGCCATCTGCATGTTTCAGGGTGATGGTGAGGGGAACGCCGGGTGCGAACGTAGTAAGTCCGCTCACCGAGATCAGGTCATCCTCCCTGATTTTATCGTAGTCAGCCTTATCGGCAAAGGTAAGGGCAAGCATCCCCTGCTTTTTGAGGTTGGTTTCGTGGATGCGGGCAAACGATTTCACCAGTACCACCTTAACGCCAAGGTGCCGGGGTTCCATGGCGGCATGTTCCCGCGATGATCCTTCACCGTAATTCTCATCGCCCACTACGATCGATCCGGCACCGCTGGCCTTGTAATACCTGGCTACGGCCGGAACTGCATCGTAACTGCCTGTCATCCCGTTCTTAACGGTATTCGTCTGATCGTTGAAATAGTTTACTGCCCCGATGAGCATGTTGTCAGAGATGTTGTCAAGATGCCCCCTGAACCTGAGCCAGGGCCCTGCCATGGAGATGTGGTCGGTGGTGCATTTGCCCTTTGCCTTAATCAGCAAACGGAGGTCATGCAGATCCTGTCCGTCCCATTCCGCAAACGGCTGCAGCAACTGAAGTCTTTTCGACTGAGGATCAACAACCACTTCCACTTTGCTTCCGTCGGCATGGGGAGCGACATACCCGGGGTCATCCACTGCAAAACCGTCGGGTGGCAACTCCAGCCCTTCGGGAAGATCGAGGGAGACCCATGTACCGTTTTCGTTCAGCAGCTTGTCTGTGAGCGGGTTAAAGGTAAGGTCACCGGCGATGGTCATGGCTGTGACAATCTCAGGCGAAGCCACAAAACCGTGGGTGTTGGGGTTTCCGTCGTTGCGCTTGGCAAAATTGCGGTTAAAGGAGGTAATGATGGAATTCTTGCGTTCCGGGTCATCGGTGTGTCTTTTCCACTGTCCGATACAGGGTCCGCAGGCATTGGCCATGATGACGCCGCCGATATCGGTGAACGCCTTCAGCAGTCCGTCGCGTTCGGTGGTGTAACGGATCATTTCTGAACCGGGGGTGATGATAAACTCTGCCTTTACACTCAGATTCTTCTCCCTGGCCTGCCGTGCCACGGAAGCAGCACGGGTAAGGTCTTCGTATGAAGAGTTGGTGCAGGAGCCGATCAGGCCGACTTCCATTTTAACCGGATAGTTCTTTTCCTTTACCACCTTTACAAATTCGGAAATGGGGAAGGCTGCATCTGGGGTATATGGCCCGTTGATGTATGGTTCGAGGGTCGACAGGTTGATTTCAATCAGCTGATCGTAATACTTTTCGGGATGCTGATAGACATCCTCATCTGAGCGGAGGTCGGCAGCAATGCCATCGGCCAGGGCAGCAATTTCGGCACGGCCCGTTTGTGCCAGGTAAACACTCATTTTCTGATCATATCCGAAAACGGAGGTGGTGGCACCTATTTCGGCGCCCATATTGCAGATGGTTCCTTTTCCGGTGGCGGAGATTGAATCGGCCCCGTCGCCGAAATATTCCACGATGGCACCGGTACCACCCTTCACGGTGAGGATTCCGGCAACCCTGAGGATCACATCCTTGGCTGAAGTCCACCCGTTGAGCCGGCCGGTGAGTTTAACCCCGATCAGCTTCGGCATCTTCAGTTCCCAGGCCATGCCGGCCATCACATCCACGGCATCGGCACCACCAACACCAATGGCAATCATGCCCAGACCGCCTGCATTCACGGTGTGGGAGTCGGTACCAATCATCATCCCGCCCGGGAACGCATAATTCTCAAGCACAACCTGGTGAATGATGCCGGCGCCCGGTTTCCAGAAACCGATGCCATATTTGTTGGAGACCGACTGCAGAAAGTCGAAAACTTCTCGGCTTTGTTCCAGGGCTGAATCAAGGTCAGCTTTTGCCCCGGTGCTTGCCTGAATCAGGTGATCACAATGCACGGTGGTAGGGACTGCTGTGCGGCTTTTCCCTGCATTCATAAACTGCAGCAGGGCCATCTGCGCGGTGGCATCCTGCATGGCAACCCTGTCGGGTGCAAAATTTACATAATCCCCACCCCGGTTGTACGTTTGAAGACCGGCGTCATCGTACAAATGGGCATAAAGAATTTTTTCACTCAGGGTCAACGGACGGCCCAGAACCTCCCGTGCTTTCTTCACCTTACCGGGCAAAGCAGCGTAAACCTTTCTGATCAGATCTGCATCAAACAACATAAGTAATTAATTTCGTTTGGATTGTAAAAAAAGCAACACCTGAACATCAGATCGATGTTTCAGGATATGAAGATATGAAGATGTTTGCAATTGCAATGGACTGGCAGTAATTAAAATCGTTTGATTAACACACCGGATGACCAAATGTTTGACAGAAGGTCAGGCGGTGACAAAAAAAGATTTATTCTCCCTTATCACCGACAAAATAGTCGCTCTTCTCTTTGAAGAGAACGTTAAAGGTGGTGAGACTGCCATAAATGCGGGTAATGTACTGCTGGATGTTCACTTTGTCCTCATCGCTGAGGGCACTGGCGTTCACCCGCTGTTCGAGCACCCTGAGGCGGTCGCGTACCATCACGATTTTATGAAAGAAGGCATCAATGGGAACTTCTTTTTCTTTCAGTGACGGATCACCGGGGTAAAGCACCATGCGGCCTCCGGTCCAGCGCTGTCCCATCGGAATGGTCTCCTGCAGGTCGGTAAAGCGGCGGAGGACCCTGATCAGGCTTTTCTCCATCTTTTCGTAAGTGGCCATGTCGGAAGGTGTTTCCACAGCCTCCATCACCCTGAGTCCTTTGAAATCGCGCTGAATAATCCGTGTACCATTTTCAATAAAGGTAATTTCCCAGGCATCGGTTCGTACCTGAATAATGACCCCTTTCCCGAATTGCGGGTGTTCAACCCTTGAGCCTATGCCCAGAACCTGATCTTCCATCGTATAGTTTCAGTTAAAGTTATCCGAAATACTGCATAAATGCCCGTGGATCTCGATTACCTGAGGAATGGCCTGACTGTGATCACCGTTGAAGATCACATAATCGGCCTGCTCAAGTTTGCGTTCCTCGGGCCATTGCTTGTCAATTCTGTCGAGAACCTCTTGTCTGCTCATGTTGTCGCGCCTGATCACCCTTGATATCCGCTCCTCCACCGGGGCGGCCACCACAATGATCTTGTCGAAGAACGTGGAGAAGCCCGATTCATAAATGATGGCCGCTTCCTGAAGGATGTAGGGCACCGGTTTCTGCCGGGCAATCCATTCGGTGAAGTGGCTTCGCACCCGGGGATGGATCACTGAATTGAGCCAGTTTAACTCATCCGGGTTGCTGAATACCTTAGCCGCCAGGGCTTTGCGGTTTACCAGTCCATCGGTGGATAACACCTCCCGGCCAAAACGGCCGGCAACCATGGCAACGACTTCAGGTTGATCGAGGATCTTTTTGGCTTCTTCATCAGACCCGTAAACCGGAATACCCAGAATGCGGAAAACCCCGGCAATGGTCGATTTCCCGCTTCCTATACTCCCGGTAAGTCCTACTTTCAGCATACAAAAAGTTCAGTTTACAAACTTAAACTTTTTAGCGCTAACTTCAAAGTTAACAGAAAGACGTAAAATGAGCAGGAAATGATGCTATTTAAGGATAAGAATTTCCACCTTCTCAGGATCGGTGCGGATAACCCGGGCGAAGGAGGGCTTTCGCTTCACCTCCACCGAAACCCTGTTTTTACGGGATTCCAGGGCCTGGGCGTAGTCCACGGCTACAGTAAACAGCGAAGCATCAAGGCGTTTGTAATCGCGTACCGAAACACGGCAGGTAAGCTTAACTTTCTCAGGGAATGTGCGGTATGACACGGCTTTCTCCCCCGAATGCAGCTCAACCGGCACCTCAATGTCGGCTTCAGTAAACTTTTCCACGTGTATGGTCACGGTTACGCTGTCAGTTGATAAGGTAACCGGCGGAACCACCTGAGGCTTTTCAAGCTCGAGAATCACCGAATAATTCGAGTTCAGCCCTTTGATCGATTTTCTGACGGTTGAAACATGGTGAATGGTATCAACCACCGAACGCAGCCCGGAAACAATCACAGAGTCAGGTCTTATTTCAAGTGAATCGTAAAGCTGGTATTGGGGCATGAAATCGAGCACCAGTTCGGGATGAACCGGCACCTTCCGCCGGAAACTCTTACTGAAGACAAAGTGAAGGGTATCTGTGTCAATGGCCACCAGCCTGGCTCCTGCCGGGAGCTGGGCAGCGAGCGATTTGAAAATTGAAGAAGATTTAATAATACCGTAGTAGACCTCGCCCTTACGCTGCAGCCTGATTTTCGCCAGATCGACGGTCAGAATGTTTTTTCGGTTAAAAATCAGTCCTGAATAAAGGTCAATGCCCCGGGCAAACAGTGTAAGGGTAACCACCGAATCGGGCATGCCGGTCAGAATCCTGCCCGGAGGAACGTTTACGGGAACAATACGGTATTTCACCGGGGCTTCATACTCCCTGGTAAGCTTGATCGATCCCCACATGAGTGAGG
>CALMDN010000344.1 GCA_937864935.1 uncultured Bacteroidales bacterium | reverse complement strand
CTGCAGGCACAGCACATCGGGCTTTTCCTGCATCAGCCAGGTTATCAGGCCCTTTTCAATGGCTGAGCGCACACCATTCACATTGTAGGTGATTATTTTCATCGAAGCAATGTTAAAAGATTCTGATCAGGAACTCCCTGAGCATCAGCACCCCGGCAACCAGGCCAATCAATGCAAACAGCGTCAGCGATCCTGTAAGCCAGGCAAGCTTCCTTGCCGTCAGTTTTGTTACCCCGCGGGAAATCCACGGGTTCAGCCAGCAGGTCATCAGCAGGGATCCGCCACTTCCAAGCACTGTTCCGGCAAGCACGTCGCCCGGGAAATGAGCTCCGACATAAATCCTGGAATATGAAATCAAAGCGGTTAACAATCCGGAAAGAATGAGCAGAGGTGCAGCCGGCCGCAACACCAGTACCAACAGGGTAAAGGCAGCAGCAACGGTGATGCTGTGACCAGATGGAAAGGAGTTCTGATAGAGGTTGTAGCCATACACCGTATGGACTTTCTCAGGACCGAAAATACCCAATGGCCGCGCCCAATCATCGAAAACGAAATTCTTGAGCAACTGTCCCGAAAAGCCGGTTACCACCACCACGAGCACCAGAAGCAGCACCATAGACGGGTACTTCCTGACAAAAAGCAAGGCAAGCATGGAGGTAAGAATCAGTCCGTCGCCCAGGTGTGTCAGCAGAAACATGGGCAGGTCGAGCCAACCCGGGAAGCCTCCGTTCATCAGCAGAAAACTATCCCTGTAACCGGCCAGAAGGAGAAAAATCAACAGCAGGACCTGATACAGCATCAATACAAAAAAGAAGGGTGCAGTTTTTCCGGCCAGGTTTTTCATTGACGTGCAAAAATCTGTTTCTGTATTTATATCAGGGTTCTTCATTTCTCCTCTGTCAGTCCTGTGAAGCCTCCCTTACCAGGTTGCGGTAGGCGGAGAAAACATTGGCTCTCGAAACAAAGCCCACATATTTGCCATTGTCGAGCACAGGCAGGTTGTAATGGGCACATTCACCGAATTTGTGGGCCACATCTTCCATGGTTTCGCTGATGTTAACCAGTGGCTCCGGCATAAACATCAGGTTTCTGACATAGGTATTGTTGTAGAGCTCATGGTTGAACATGATGTTTCTGATTTCATTGATAAAGACTACCCCCAGAAAGTTATTTTCCTCATCAATAACAGGGAATACGTTGCGTTCTGAACGGGCAATCACCTTCACCAGTTCGCCGAGGGTTGCGTCGGGCCCTATGGTCAGAAAGTTGGTTTCTATCAGTCGCGTTATGCTCAGCCGGGCAAGGGCAGCTTTGTCTTTGTCGTGGGTAATGAGTTCGCCGCGCATGGCCAGGCGTTTGGTATAGATGCTGTGGGGTTCGTAAAAGTTGATGGTGAGGTAAGCAATGGTTGATGTGATGATCAGGGGAATGAAGAATTCATACCCCCCGGTGATCTCTGCGATAAGGAAGATGGCAGTGAGCGGGGCATGCATTACGGCAGCCATCACTCCTGCCATTCCGGCCAGGGCAAAGTTACTTTCCGGCAGCTTGACAAAATCGAGGGTATTGATCAGCCTGGCTGTGAAAAAGCCGGTTACCCCGCCCATAAAAAGCGAAGGGGCAAAAATCCCCCCTACCCCGCCCCCCGCGGTGGTGAGGGCCATGGCGATTACTTTAAAAAACAGCACCAGTACCAGAAACCCGATAAAGATCCATGGACTGCTTTTCAATGAATAAAAAAGACTCCCGTTTACAATGTTGTCGCCCCGGTTATTCAGAATCTCTGTCAGCACCTCATACCCTTCACCGAAAAGGGGTGGGAAAAAGAAGATCAGCAGGCTCAGTGCGATGCCTCCGTAAAGAAGCTTCAGCCTGAAACTTGTTATTTTACGGAACAGATTCTCGATAAACATATTGGCCCGGGTAAAAAAGAGGGATACCAATCCTGTAATCACCCCGAGCAGAATGTAAAACGGAATGTTGTAGAGGTTGAAAGGATCGGTAACCGAGAAGGAAAACAGCACCGATTTACCCATCAGGAAAGAAGATACCGTAGCCCCTGTAACTGCAGCAATCAGAAGGGGAATCAGCGACCCCATGGTCAGATCGAGCATCAGCACTTCAAGGGCAAAAATCACTCCGGCAATGGGTGCTTTAAAAATTCCGGCGATGGCGCCGGCGGCACCGCAGCCGATCATCAGGGTGATGGCCCGGTAATCCATGCGCATGATGCGGGCAAGGTTTGAACCAATGGAGGCACCGGTGAGAACGATCGGTGCTTCCAGCCCCACCGAACCTCCAAACCCGACAGTAAGAGTACTGGCAACCAGAGAGCTGTAGTTGTTGTGCGGCTTCAGCAGACTGTTTTTCCGGGAAATGGCATACAGAATGCGGCTTACCCCGTGCGAGATGTTGTCTTTTACAAAGTACCTCACAAACAAAACGGTAAATACCATCCCCAGAAAAGGATAAGCCAGGTAGAGCAGGTTCCCGTTTTCGGCATTGAATCCCCTTGTCAGAAAATAATGTGTGTAGTAAACTGTATTCTTGAGCAATACGGCAGCCAGACCACTGATAAGGCCCACCAGAAGGCTTAGCATAAGAATGAAATTCCGGTGGCTCAGGTTTTTAACCCGCCACTTGTGCAGCCGGATAATCGTGGGTGTAAAAATCATAACGCGCAAATATAAGGAAAACCGGAGGTTTCCTTTCGCTGGTTTGATGCTTTACAGGAATCTAAATTCAGTTCAGTATCAATTGTCCCTGAAATCCTTTTTGCGGTTGAGCTTCATATCCTGCAAGACACTGGCTTTCACTTTTATATAAAAATTCCAGCTCTTCTGATACCCCAGCGGAATCCAGTTGAAGCGCATCTCCCAGCAATGCAGGTCGCGGTATACATTCATCGAGGTATAGGATAACTTACCACTCTCAAAATCGTAATTGGAATTCAGACTGACCTTCCATTTCGGGGTAATGCTGATGTCGCCGTTAAAGCCAAGGGTTTGTACCAGATCCTTTTTGTAAACACCAGTACTGGGCACCAGGTTGCTTGTATGCCTCAGCGAATAGTTAAAACTCAGGCTCCATGGGTTATTCCAGTCGATATAATTCTCAGGGTTATCCGCTATTTCCTGCAGCTGATCCGGTGTCGCATTGTTGCTGACAGCCGGCGGCGGAGCATTGGCTTTTCCGCTCTTTTTGTTTTTCCCGGAACTGAAATTGTAGGACAACGAGAAATTCCAGGAAGAATTGTCCCGCCGCAGGAGCCGCTGGTTGACATCCCACTCGAACCGGTTGATGGCCCTGCCGAGGGAATCCTGAATGTAGGGATCAAAACTGGCTGAATACTGTATCTGGAGTTTCTTGAACAGGGTGGTTCGTGCACTCAGGGTGAGCGGCGACCATTGCAGGGAATCTTTTGCAAGATCGTAGGAAGTACCGAGGGTAAAACTTTCAATCAGCATTACCTTTTTCATGCCTGTGATGGTGTCTTTCCTTGATCGTACCTTCATCTCAAGGTTGTTGCTGATGCTCAGTCCCAACCTGCCCGACTTGCCATCGGGTGGTGTTCCGAAAATGGAGTTAAAGCCATCGCTGCTGAAAATTGAATAGCGTTTCATATTCCCCAGCGTATCTTTCTGAACCTCCTTGTAATAACCAAACTCTGACCGGCCGAAATCGGGCCTGAGCGAGAAAGAAACCGAAGGCCGTACCACATGCCTGATGGCCCTTACCGGCCCTTTCTTAAACTGTACCGTGCCGTAGAGTGTGGTATTGAGCGAAGAGCTGAAGTTGAAGTCGCGTGCAGCCTTGAAGCCACTGAGCGTGTCGGTTCTGATGTATCCGAACACTGTATCCGTGGCAGTAAACAAGGTGTCGTTTATCCAGGTCTTCAGCACACTTTTCGAATACCAGCGTTCGGTATAGTTGACCGAATTGGTCAGGGTGAAGAACTTCAGCACCTTCACACTGGAGCTGAGCGGTATGGTGTGCTGTACCCCGTTCTGCAATGAATCCCACATCTGACGCTTGAAAAGGGTCTCCTCGTGAATGTTGATTTCATTGCGGGCCGACATTGAGTAATTAAGACTGATGTTGTCGTACCATTTCAGATCGGAGGCTTTACCGGGCTTGCGGAACGGATAAAAGCGGTTGGCCGACACCGCAATGTCGGGCAGGGTAAGGCTAACCGATTTGTTGGTGGTATTCTGGCTGTGGCGCAGTGCGGCAGTGAGTGAAACCTTGTTCTTGAAATTGGTTGAATAACTGACACTGGAGCCGAAGGTATTGGTCAGGTAATCGTTGGAGGTAACCGGATTGTATTTGTTGTAGGTGGATGAACCGAAGTTCACGCTGGCATTGAACTGACTGTTGGGCCTGGCTTTGGGGTCCTGACGGTGCGACCAGTTTACCCTGAAATCACGCTTGCGGGTGAACGAAGGGGTCTCTCTGATGCCATCGGTGTTGATCGAATAGTTGAAATTAAAACTTCCGCTGAACTTGTATCGCTTCTTGTAATTAAACAGGGGCTTAACGGCCCAGCTGCCACGGCTGTATATATCTCCAACAAGCCGTAGTTCCATGTAGTCGTTGATTCCGAAGTAATACCCCCCGTTCTCCAGATAAAAACCCCGGTTGGTCGATTCACCGTATGTCGGAATGATGACCCCCGAAGTCTGGCCGCGCTTGTTGGGAAAAAGACCAAAGGGCAGAACAAGGGGCAGCGGAACATCTTCAATGGTCAGGTAGGCAGGCCCGGTTACAATCTTGTTGTTGGGAATGACCTTGGCTTTGGTAAACTGGATGCTGAAGTGGGGATGGTCGAGGTTGCAGGTAGTGTATGCTCCGTGCCGCATATTGCTCACATCATTGTCGAGTTTTTTCACGACTTCACCATGTAAATAGCCATCTCCTTCCTTTGTTATTACATTTTTAATCAAACCCTTACGCGTTCTGAAGTTGTATTGCATGGCCTCAGAGGTAAAAGCCTGATCACCCTCCGTAAATTCAGGCTTTCCGTATTTTTTCCCGGTAGAATCAGTTTCCGGTCTTGCACTCAGGATAGAGGTACTGAAGTCAATCTCAATGTAGGCCGCCTTCTGGACGATTTTATCATAGTTTATTTCGGCATCGCGGTACATATATACCTTCTGACCGGCTACATCAAGACAGATGGAGTCGGTTGACTGGTATTCCACCTTGGAACTGATGGCGCTTTTCTTCTTACCCTTTGGTAGCGCTGCTGCCACAGAATCGGGTTGCTGCCCGAATGCATCACCGGCACTGATACGCAACGAATCGGCTGACTGAGAAAGTGTATCAGCAGCCACTGCAGGGGCGACCGGTTCCTGTGCAAAAACTGAAACCGGCAGCAGGGCAACAAGTAAAAAAAGCAGTAATAACAGCTGCGCTTTACCCGGAAAGTGTGGCATTATTTTGTATGCAGCGTATGTCAATTAATATTAAATTTGTGTAGTCAAACAAAGTGAAATTACTGACTGGATCTTGCAAAAGAGATGCCACAATCCGGGGTGTCAATAATCAAAACATTGCAAAGCACTGGGAACAACGATTTTATGCAGAATTCCGCATTCAAAAACCCATGCGGAAACCGGGAACCAAAACTAATCAAAATATAGATGGGGTTAAAACGTATTTTTTCATTAATTATTCTGTTGGTATTGACAATACAACTGCCTTTTTCTGTCAGTGCACAAAAGGTTAAAAAGGTGGTGATTGATGCCGGTCACGGTGGGCATGATTCGGGAGCTGTGGGCAAGAATTCCAAAGAAAAGGACATTGCTCTTTCTATAGCATTAAAGACCGGCAGAATGATTGCCGCGAATCTGAACGATGTTGAGGTAATCTATACGCGCAAGACCGATGTTTTTGTAGAGCTTTTCCGCAGGGCGAAAATCGCCAATGAAGCGAAAGCCGATCTCTTCATCAGCATTCACTGCAATGCCAACCCGTCAACCAGTCCGTTCGGTTCCGAAACCTATGTAATGGGGCTTCACAAAACCCAGGCAAACCTGGCAGTGGCTCAACTGGAGAACGCCTCCATCCTTCTTGAAGAGGATTATCATGTTCAGTATGATGGGTTTGACCCCAAATCACCGGAAGGGCACATCTTTTTCTCCATGCTCCAGGATGCCTACCTTGAACAGAGTCTCAGCCTTGCTTCCGGTGTTCAGAAACACATCAAGGAAAACCTGGATATTTTCAACCGGGGAGTAAAACAGGCCGGATTTCTGGTACTCTATAAAACCACGATGCCATCGGTACTGATAGAGACCGGGTTCATCAGCAACCTGCACGATGAAAAAATCCTGAACTCGGAAGACGGGCAGAATAAACTGGCCCTGTCGATCTACAAAGCCGTCAGGGATTATAAATCGGCTGTTGAAAAAGGGGTGACGGTAAGCGACAACACAATGGAAGAAACATCGGCAGCATTGAATGAAGCCGAAAATCCGGTTTCCGGAAAAACCGACACTGCTGCTGATGCCGGAAGCATGAATGCAAACCCCATGGCTGCTGAATCCCCGGGAAGCAGTGAACCGGTCTTTAAAGTCCAGTTTTATCTTTCGGACAAAAAGCTGAAAACCGATGCTGCGGTTTTTAAAGGGCTCCGCAATGTATCGTGGTATCAGCATCAGGGTAAGTACAAATATACCATCGGCAACGAAAAGACACCGGAAGAAGCCCTGAAACTGATAAAAACTGTTGAATCCAGAGGTTTCAAAGGTTCGTTCGTGGTAGCGTTTTTAAACGGGGAAAGGATAACGCTTGACGAAGCGCGGAAACTGCTCAAAACTGATTAACTTTGCATTGGATATGAAGCAACTCAAACTCTCACGCGAACTACGCATCGGACTGCTCAGTGTGATCACCCTGGCCGCCTTTGTCTGGAGCTTTAACTTTCTGAAAGGGAAAGATCTGTTTAACCAGCAGCGCACTTACTTTGTGTCGTACTCCAATGTAGCCGGATTGATGACCGCCAATGCAGTCACCATCAACGGCCTCTCTATCGGTCAGGTAAGCGGAATGAGTTTCGACAAGGGCAATCCGGGAAAAATCGTGGTTGAGCTGAGCATTTCCAATGATGTGCGTATTCCGAAGAATTCCGTTGCCCGTATTTTCAGTTCCGATCTCCTTGGAACCCGGGGAATACAGATCATCCTCGGCAACTCTCCCGAAGAAGCCCTTTCAGGTGACACCCTGATTTCTGAAATGCAGAAAAGCCTTCAGGATGAGGTGAACAATATGGTTCAGCCCATCCTTGTAAAGGCAGAGAACCTGATGAGTTCAATGGATACCGTACTCACTGTGGTAAGCGACGTATTTAACAAGGAAACCCGCGACAACCTCATCAGCACCATTGAGAGTCTGAAAAATACCATGGCCAACCTGCAGAGTGCTACCTTCACCGCCGACACCCTGATCAGCAGCCAGAAAAACAGACTGGCCAGGATCATTGCCAACGTAGAATCGATCAGCAGCAACCTGAAACAAAACAATGAGAACCTGAGTAAGGTTATGTCGAATGCAGCCCGCATCAGCGATACCATCGCCAGGGCCAACATATCAGAAACCATGACCAACCTCAGCAATACGGTTGAAGGCCTGTCCCGTGTTGTTCAAAAAATCGAGAAAGGCGAAGGAAGTGTAGGCCAGTTGCTGAACAACGAAACCCTCTACAACGAACTGGAGGCTTCATCAAAAGAGCTTAAACAACTGATCGAAGACATGAAACTGCATCCCGAAAGGTATGTGCATTTCTCGGTCTTCGGACGCAGCACAAAGCGAAACGCCTATCAACCACCGGTGGTACCTGAAGCAAAATAAACCTGTAATTCAGGTTCAATTCATCCTTTTCCGGCCGGATAGCCCTGTGAATTCAGACAGGGATAAACACAACCAGCTTTTTTGTGTTAATTTGATTATCTTTGCCTTAATACGCAAGTTAATTCAGATATTTATCTAACCTATCGCTGATGTTATGAAAAAGAAAACCATTGTTATCATTGTATTGGTCGTACTGATCGTTCTTTCTATAATTATCTGTTGGCGTTATTATTTTGTATTCGGGGAAGGTATAAAAGCCGGCAACCTGAACTTTTTCGTAAAGAAAGGTTACGTATTCAAAACCTGGGAAGGCCGGCTGATTCAGGATGGTTTTAAGACTCCGGCCCCGGGAACCATACAGAGCAACGAATTTGAGTTCAGTGTTACCAACGACAGTATTGCAGTTCAACTTGAACGTATGGGCGGACGTTTTGTAGAACTCCGCTATAAGGAATACCTGCACCCCTTGCCCTGGCGGGGCATGAGCACCTATGTTGTAACAGAAATAGTTACCATGAAGGCCCCGGCAGACAATAACAATGATTTACCGTTTACCAGATAGCAATCAAACCCCTGGAACTGATGAACACCATTCAGAGGATTATCAATTACTTCAGACTTGAATCTGAGGTAGAGGATTTCAGCACCATACACAACATCATCGAAAAGGATGTGGTCTTCAAAGGTACCAATCTGTGGATTCTGATGTTTGCAATCTTTATAGCTTCGGTTGGGCTCAACATGAATTCAACAGCCGTCATCATCGGCGCCATGCTGATTTCACCACTTATGGGACACATCAATGGGATTGGGTACAGCATAGCAACC
>CALMDN010000343.1 GCA_937864935.1 uncultured Bacteroidales bacterium | reverse complement strand
GGGGCACCAGGGGTTACCAGTGGCTTCCACTTACTGTCGAAATCAACCAGGGTAGTCAGATTCGGCTCCCAGGGCTCAACACTGAGGTTGTAGAAGTTCTCGTAGGCCACATCCGAACTGTAATACTCATCACCCAATCCTGCAAAGGAATGTCCGAATTCATGTACAAAAACATAGTCAGCATAGGGATTGTCACTGGTAAACAAGGCGTAGTGGTTGTAAATTCCACCGCCACCGTATACCTGTGAATTGGCTATCACACAAATCTGATCGTAAGG
The DNA here is from genome assembly GCA_937864935.1 of uncultured Bacteroidales bacterium. Classification (GTDB taxonomy): domain Bacteria; phylum Bacteroidota; class Bacteroidia; order Bacteroidales; family Lentimicrobiaceae; genus Lentimicrobium. The sequence continues at coordinate 9,165 of CALMDN010000343.1, read as the reverse complement.
GGCATTGGCGGCCACATCGCGCACCGACCTCATATCGTAGGTTGTCAGGTAACGCTCTATGTCGAATGTGTAGAAAGAACTGTTCACGATGGTTTTCTTCCACACATCCTTACCGGGAATGTCAGCACCGGATTCTGCAGAGGGTGCTTCAACCCCATACAAGTTGATTTTGTTGCTGTAGGCATCAAAGGGCGGGCACTTCAGCAGGTAGCCGGCCAGGCGCTCGCAATCGGCCCTGAATTTGCCCATTTCGGCCTGTGTATAGCCTTCCGGAACAAACACAATGTCGAGGCAGGTGGCTGGGTCGCCCGCCTTCTGCACATCGAAATAAGGAAACTCCAGCCTGCGCTCGTTGCTGATGAAATAGCTGCCGGGATCAACCTGGTAACTGAATTTTTTGACCCACACGTTTTCGCGGGTCCGGTTGAAAAAGTCGACCATTACCGGCTTTTTCGGATAGGGCATTACCACATTCTCGGGGAACGACCTGAAAGTCTCCCTCGCCTCGGCAGTGGTCTGCCATTCCGAAAACAGGCTCGAATAACCGTGGGAATAGAGAAGTTCACCCGTTTTTACGTCGGTGACCGTGAACTTGTAATTGCCGTAATCAAACGGGCTGATCAGGTTCACCTTTGAACCGCCCCAGTATGGCTCTTCGTAAAGGCCCTCAAGTGCATAGGCATCGGACGTGGCATTGCCCGAATGTGCATAGTCAATCCGCAGGGTCTTGTCGTAAAAGAATTTGCTGAACTGTGCCGAGGCCGTAACCGAAACAAGCAACAGCAGCTGAATAAATACCTTTCTCATGGTATCCTGTTTAAATATGCCAACAAAAGTAAGCAATACGGTCAGATTATCCACCTGCTTTTCATAGGGGATCAGAACACCCTCTTCAGGAACCGGAAAAAGGCTTTACCCGGGCTTTCACCAGGCTATTGCTTACCAAACATCTTTTCGGCTTCGTTGTAAGAATGCCTGCTACCGGCAAAAACCCCTATCTTTACCTGCTTTAACAATCAAATTCAGCAAATACTGCTGCACCGCAACACCATTCAGAAACCAACCAATTCAGGCCGCTTGAAGAACAGGGTTCATTCGTTAGATTACCTGCGTGGGCTGATGGCTTTCGGCATCATGGTTTACCATTACTTCCTCTGGACAGGCTCACATCCCGACGCGGGCACCCTGCTGGGAAGAACCGGCATCTACGGAGTCTCCGTTTTCTATGTTCTGAGCGGACTCACCCTTTACATTGTGTATCATGAAAAGCTGAATGCAGCCAATACCGGACAGTATTTTATCAAGCGGATTTTCAGGATTTTCCCCCTGCTGTGGCTGAGTATATTGCTCACGCTGTTTGTGATGGGGAAAAAAACCGATCTGCTGACGCTGATGCTGAATGTTACCGGGCTTTTCGGATTTGTTGCACCGGATAAATACATCGCCATTGCCTCGTGGTCCATCGGCAATGAACTCGTTTTCTACCTTTTCTTTCCGCTTGTGCTGTTGCTCAACACAAGATATTCCAATTCCATCCGGTTCTTTTTCATCTTCTCAGCCCTGATCGGGCTCTGGTTTGCCTTTCTGATCCTGGCTGATAACCAGTTGCTTAAGTGGCAGTGGAAGGCCTACATCAATCCGTTGAACCAGCTGGTTCTTTTCAGCGGAGGTGTATATGCCGGAGCCTTATTTTCGGGAAAGAAATTTCCGGTTTATACTGGACCCCTGTTGATGGTTGTTACCCTGCTGGTATTTGCTTTTTACCCGGTAAGCGGGAATCAGTCGGCCCTGGTTACCGGGGTTCCCCGCCTGGTTTTTGTGCTGCTTTCAATAGCCCTGGCTGTGTCATTCCTGATAACCGGATTCCCCCAGGGCAGCCTCACCGACAAGGTGTTATCCCGTCTTGGCGAAGCAACCTATTCGGTGTACCTGCTGCATCCTGTGGTTTTCCACCTGCTTAAAACCCATGCAGGCTTGAAGCTGAACGGCGGGTTCATCCTGCTTGCCATGGCCATCACCCTGGTGGTAAGTACCCTTGTTTATAAATACTTTGAGGTTCCTTTCATCCGGCTGGGACAATGGGTGATCAACAGGCAGAAGGACCGTTAATGAGCAGATTGGAAGTTTAAAACGCATCAGGTGCTTGCACATTGCTGAATAATAATTATCTTTGCAGACCAAAATCCGGCCCTGTATTTCGACGGATAGTCCCGCAGCTGCGGGATCCTGAATTTTAAATACAGGTACTTAGGTAAAAATAATCTGGCCCTGTAGTTCAACGGATAGAACGGAAGTTTCCTAAACTTTAAATACAGGTTCGATTCCTGTCGGGGCTACTCAACGTCTGGCATCTGCCGGGCGTTTTTTTTTGATGCATTACATCGGATTGAACTTATTTTCAGCCTCCGGATTAAAAACTCAGGATTTCAGATTTAACTTCAACAAAACCTCCCTGAAATTCTCCAATCCGGCTTCCAGATTCTCAATAATATCGGCAGCAATGTCTTCAGGGTCGGGAAGGTTATCGAGGTCGGCGAGGGATTTATCTTTAAGCCACGTAAGATCCAGGCTGGTTTTGTCCCGTGAAGTGATTTCATTGTAGGTGAACTTACGCCACCGGCCATCCGGGTTTGTTTCCGGATGGTAAGCTTCCTTTCGTTTATGCCTGTTTTCCGGAAGATAGCAGGCTATAAAATCATTCAGGTCTTCCAGCTTCAGCGGATTCTTCTTCAGCGTATGATGAATGTTCGTGCGGTAGTCGTAAACCCAGATTACTTTGGTCCATGGGTCTTTGCTGGCCGGTTTGTTGTCGAAGAAAATCACATTGGCTTTAACCCCCTGTGCATAAAAGATGCCGGTAGGCAGACGCAGAATGGTATGCAGATCGGTGGTTTCGAGCAATTTCTTACGCACTGTCTCACCTGCCCCACCTTCAAACAACACATTATCCGGAACCACAACAGCGGCCTGACCTGTAGTTTTCAGCATGGAACGGATGTGCTGAACAAAGTTCAACTGCTTGTTGCTGGTGGTTGCCCAGAAGTCCTGACGGTTATAGGTAAGATCATCTTTTTCGAGTTCGCCTTCCTCATTGGTGAAGGTTTGAGAACTCTTTTTACCGAAAGGTGGATTGGCCAGCACATAATCATACGTTTCAGGTGAAGCTGCTATCAGGGCATCGGCCGGTGAGATAAAGTTATCACCGTCTATATCACCTATATTATGCAGAAACAGGTTCATCAGCGCCAGTCTGCGGGTGCCGGCAACAATTTCATTCCCGAAAAATGTCTGGTTTTTCAGAAAAGTATTCTGGGCTTTGTCCAGTTTGTTATTGGCCACCAGGTAATCATAAGCTGCCAGGAAGAACCCGCCGGTGCCGCAGGCCGGGTCGGCAATGGTTTTCAGGGGCTGCGGCCGCACACATTCCACCATGGCCCGTATCAATGCACGGGGTGTAAAGTACTGCCCGGCCCCGCTTTTTACATCTTCCGCATTTTTTTCAAGCAAGCCCTCATAAATATCCCCTTTTACATCGGCTCCCATTACCAGCCAGTTTTCGCTGTTGATCATATCAATCACCTTTGCCAGCATGGCAGGATCCTGAATTTTGTTCTGGCTCTTGGTAAATATCTGCCCGAGTATCCCTTTCTGGGTGCTTAACTCACGCAGCAGCGTGGAATAATGCAACTCCAGCTCCGCTCCTTTTTTGCTGACCAGGCTTTCCCAATCATAGGCCTTCGGAATATTCATCTGCCTCTTGTAAGGTGGCCTGGTGTATTCATCGGCCATCTTCAAAAACAGCAGGTAGGTCAGTTGTTCGAGGTAGTCGCCATAACCTACCCCCACATCGCGCAGAGGATTGCAGAATGACCAGACTTTGGAGACGATTGAAGAGGTGTTGTTATTCATTTTATTTTAACACTAATTTCGGGATGGGTTTAAGACCTTTTTGAACAACTAACCTCTCGTATACAGAATTTGGCAGGATGTGATAACCACTTGATTGCACCCAATAGTATGCTGATTTAGACTTAAGTTTATTTATTTCTGGAGCCTTTTGATTTAACCAGTCTTTTAACCACTGAAGTTTTTTTAAAACAGTACTAACTTGGTCTGAGCTAGCGGTGTGAACTTCAAAGAAAAACACTTCCCCTTTATAATCAATTGCGTAATCCCAACGATTGTCGCATGTATACAATTTTTGGTCTAGAAGACATTGATCAATGAATAAACTACCTCCGCACTGACGTGGATCAATTAGCTCAACTTTTCCCTTTTCTTCATTTTTTATTGCCTGCTTTCCTTCGCAGTAACAATGTTTGACTTCAATTGTTGACTGTACAGCCTGCTTAAATGATCCCTTAACTTTCTTACTCTTTCCTCTATTCTTCATTCGCTACAAGTTTGGAAACAATATCACTGGCCTTACTGGCAAAATCTGTTAATCCACCCCAATTTGAAATATAATTTTCTTCACTCCCTGCATCGAGGGGTGATATATCTCTGATACTGACTCCTTCTTTAGTTTGTTCAAAAAAATATGTTGCAAAATTTTTCTCGTTGATAATTTTATTAAATGTTGTTGTCATTGATGTACTCTTTTCAAGTGAAAACAAATAAAACAGATCCGTTGAAGTCCCTTTGAATTCTTTAATGTACTTCATAGCCCAAAGCAATTCAAGCAATACAGGTGAATGCGTAGAAATAATTAATTTGTATCCCCTTGCTATTAATTCAAGAAAAACTACCATAAGTGCCTGGATAGCTTTAGGGTGTAATCCCATTTCAGGTTCTTCAATAATTACTGTTTTAATATCGTCTTTCAATTTAACCCTTGATGAAGGCATCAGGTAGTACAAAGAAAGTAAAAGAGGCATAAATTCTTTTTGCCCGGCACTCCATGTCATAAAGGGAAGTTTGCTTTTACCTACTTCCATAAGAAATCTTCTCTTCAGGGTTGTATTATCTGATTCAATGCGAGCACCATGAAATATACTCTCATCTATGATTTTCCTCAGTGGTTCTTTAATTCGATTAGGTTTGGGGAAAACTTTACTGTGTGTTCGATCTCCATTAATAGTTTCTTTTTCCATCATTACTCGAATAGATTCGCTGAATTTTTTCAAAACGAATGGATCCCCAATATCAAATGTCCCGAAGGATCTAGGCCAACCCTGACTCATTGTTACAACCCTTTGAGCAGGTATATAAAACAGCTTTTCTGTTTTTGAACTACCTCTGACGCCCTGAGTTGTCAGGAAAGAAGACAATGAATATTTCTTTTCATCAAATTCTACGGTTGTTTCTTTTGTCCATATTGCCGACATACTTTCTCCAAAGAACAAATCAAGAAAATTATCATTCTTTTTCCCCCACTCATAATTATTCTGTTTCAGGACAGCTGGAATGTTATATCTGTCCATCACCAATTTAATAAGTTGAAGTAAGATACTTTTCCCGCTGGCTTGTGGTCCTACCAATAAAGTAAGGTCGCTGAAATGTATATCTGCTTCCTTTATAGGCCCGAGTGATTTTACCTTTAAGTGTTCCATTACTGTCTTTATTATTACCTTACAAAATTAGTATTCTTTTCTCCAATATGGTTAATTAGCAACTTATAATTCATTAAAGTTCACCAGTTTCCCCTCAAACGCCCTTTTCAAAATACTCTGCCTCAAAGTCTCCGCCTGCTGCAAACTTTGAGCAATGGTTTCTTCGATTTTATCACAAACTGTGAGTTTACTTTCTAATTCATCAATAATCAGCTGCTGTTCTTCGAGTGAACATATTGGAATTATCAGACTTTTCAATTCTTCGGAGTTTATATTATTCACTCCGCTTGTAGATTTGGCTTTCCCTTCAATTTGATTCCTTAAAATATTTGAAGAAAGGACATGTAAAAGATATTTCGGAAGTACAAACTTTTGCCTTGGTCTTAATTTAATAAGATAGCCTGCAAACAAGTATTTTTCCTGATGTTGATTTATCAACGCGGATTTACCAACCAAATCAACGCTACCATTGGAACGAATAATTAAAATGTCTCCAACTTTTAATCGATATGTTTCAATTTCAGCATCATCAAATTTAGCGAATTTCAGATCTGTACTATCAATATAACCGTCTGAAATGTTAGGAATTCGTAATACTCCAACACCGTTTGTTTCATAATCACACTTTTTTGAAGTTCCATATTGTGGCTTTTCAATTAAATTGTTCATTGCTGTCAATTTCCACCCCTCCGGCAATTCCCCATTTCTTAGATAAGTAACTTCCGGGTCAGCAGCCATTGCCAGGGTTACTTCCCCTTTCAGCTTTTGCGCTTTCCGCCAGGCTGCTGTCAGTTTCCCTTCAAATGCCGCCTTCAACAAGCTCTGCCGGTAGACCTTTAATTGCTGTTGCGCAGTAATTAGTTGTTGTTTGCCATTATCAAGCTCACTGAATAGTTCTTCGATTTTGGAGACAATGGCCTGTTGTTCGGGGAGAGGGGGGATGGGGATGTAAATTCTGAGATAATCTTGAAATTTCAAATTTCTAAGATTATTACTTCCGGCTTGGTATTTTACAATTTCACCCGATAAATAGAAAAATTTAAGAAACAAGTTTAGAAACCTGGAATCAATGAAGTCATCAGGCCTTAATAATCTTAAAAAATTCGTACAGATTTTTGAAATTTCCGGTTTATAGAGAAGAACGGATTGATCTATAAGCACGGTTCTGCCAACAGGCTGTTCTGGCCCACCTCCTGAGATTTCAACAAGAATATCACCTACTTTTAGTTGTCGTTTAATAATATTCGATTTCTTAACTTTTCTTAAAGAAGCAGTATTCCCTTTATTTTCCTCCCAGTTTTTAATCTCGGATCCTCTTATACAATATGCGAAGTCGTAACTTTCATCTGGAAAAGTAACATCCTTTCCCCAATCACCCCCAATAACGTATGAAAGCAAATCTTCAAGCCTTTTAACCTGCCAATGCTTAGGTATATTCTTATTCTCAGTCATTTAATTCAAAGCTTGAGAATTTGAACAATCCTGTAATGACCGATCTTTCAGCACCACTGAGTGATGAACCTTTCCAAACTTCATATTGCTCAGCAAACCCCGGGTTGCTATACTTTTCAAATAATCCTGTTCCATTCAAAAGCTCAGGATTTTTAGCTTTCACAACTTTTTCAATTGCTTTAAGTGCATTTAACCTCCTCTCAGGCTGTGAAAGGTTCTTAGACAAATGATCTGCAATATAGAGCTGTTTGGATTTATTGTAAGAATTCATAGAATCAATGTGTTTTAGTTTGACTAAACATCCATTTTCTCAAATTTTGTCCTGGGAGTACATCGGAAAGCAAAGGGAGGTTGATGTTTTTTAACAATTGATTTAATCTCATCCCATCTGTTTATCAATTGCTTAACCATCTCCCAATAGGGAAATCCTAATTTTGAAGGTGGATTCAGGAAAAGAATCCCAACTCCGGATTTTATGTAAAGCTCTTTCTGGTGCCTTTGGGTTTGGATACGATAATCCTGAGTAATTACAATGCCATTCTCTTTACCAACTTCCGGAATCCATTCTTCATCCTTTGCACCCTGCCCGTAAACTTCCTTAATTGAAAGAACCTGTATTGAGATGCCATCCCTATGGTTCATTGGTTTTTGCAATTCATTTAAGCCTGTAGCTAATTGTTTGGGAAGGTTCTCGTCAATGAAAATTTTATAACTCCTCATTAAGCGGCAGTTTTATGGAACTCTATTGCATTTTCTACTTGAATAACCGGCAGTTCATAAAGGTCTGCAATAAACTCGACAGGCTCTTCGGCGAGGTACATTTTATACAATGTTTCCGATTGAATATTGGTTCCTTCAATGGTTGGTTGCCCGAACTGATGGTGCGGATCACATACAACACTTTTATCTTTTCCGTTTGGCCAGAACCTTGCAGCAAGAGAATCGGTGCCAAAATCAAGATTAATATAAAACTCCCTGATAAAATTCAGCTTGAATTGCTTTGTAAGGTCAACGGTATAGATGCTGCCGTCCTTTTGCTCAAACAACACCTTTTTGCCTTCAGTTCTGAGGCTTTCAAGTATTTTTTTAGTAGCAAACGGATATTGGGTATTGTACTGGACGGACAGAATTTCATGCGCCTTTAACAACTCTCGGGTTGACACACCGGCATTTGACAATTGATAGAAGGTGAACAACTCAATTAAAGTAGGGAAGTTTACTGCTTTGGTGAGATCTACAGTCCAGGTATAGGATTGGCCATACCGACTACCAAACCGGTCATTCCAGAAGGAGTTGACCCATCTGACAACTTTCGGATAGGGAATACCCAATATCAACGCGATATCAGGCAGCGTATATATTCCGGTGCCAAGCTTAGGTTTGGTTTGTATGGTATTTTTCATTGCAGTACAAAAATAGTGTAATTAAGGCGCTAACACTCATTTATACTGATGAATATTTATTGCTTTATAACGTTCAAACCTACAAAGCCCATCTCTTACCAGACGTATTGTACCATCCGACTTTTCGTTTAAGTCTTAAAATTGTCTGGTATGTACCGCATCACATCCTCATTAAACAACGCCTGCTTGCTGAACGAGATCAATTTATCATGCGCCAGCTTACCGATCACAATGGAAGGATGTACGCGGTATTCAGTAGCGCACTCCTCTACCTTTTGTATACTGAGATAATGCGTGTAAGCTTCAAGGTAGTTCAGAATCTCAGGGTGTTTTAGCTTTTCAGCAGCCAGCGCGTTGGCTTCTGTTTCCATTTGGTTGGTGTCTCCATCTTTAAGGTCATCGAGCACAAAGGGGGTGGTGTCACCCAGGTGATAAAGTACATGGGCAATTTCATGGGCCATGGTAAACCAGAAATTATCAATCCGTTTGTACCGGCCGGTAAACACAATCACCGGATTGTCACCGGAGAAAAAGGCAGCACCATCGAGGTAGGTTTTCTGCAGGTGGGGCAACACGAAAAAGAGCACTCCGGCTTCTGACAAATCGTTGATAAACCTGCTGATTCCGTCATCTTCGACGGTATAATTGTGCAGTTTGTCAAACAGTTGCCCGAGTTTTTCCTTCTGATAAGGGTGTCGCTGAAACTGCTCTGCAACGATAATGGCCTTGCGGTACCAGGTAAGGGCATACGAGGCATT
>CALMDN010000342.1 GCA_937864935.1 uncultured Bacteroidales bacterium | reverse complement strand
GGGATGAAATTTAAAGACATTACCCGGCAGGAAGCAATCAAGGAGAGACTCAGGAGGGCAGTCAGCGAAAACAGGGTAAGCCATGCCCAGTTGTTCTTTGGGCCGGAAGGATCGGGCAAACTGGCCATGGCACTTGCCTATGCACAATACATCAACTGTACCTCCCGCAGTGAAGACGACTCCTGCGGGGAATGCAGTTCCTGCATAAAGTACAACAAAATCATCCATCCCGACCTTCATTTTATACTCCCTATTGCAAAAACCAAGGAATCGGGAGATAAGCCACAGAGCAGACTTTTTATCAATCAATGGCGATCAATTGTTCAGGAAAGAAAGGCTGTTTTCGGGCTGATGGACTGGTATCAGCACATCGGTCTGGAAAACAAGCAGGGTATTATAAACACCGAAGATTGTAATGAAATTATCCGTACGCTAAGCTACAAATCTTACGAATCGGAATACAAAGTCATGGTAATCTGGATGGTAGAACGGCTATTTCATGCTGCAGCACCCAAATTACTGAAAATTCTGGAGGAGCCACCCGACAAAACCCTTTTCATACTGATTTCAGAACAACCGGATGAAATTCTGGCCACCATCCGGTCGAGAACCCAGATGGTTAAGTTCAACCGGCGAAACGATACAGAAATTGTTGAAGCGCTGATTACACATACTCAATGCACTGCCGAAGAGGCAGCTAAAATCAGATACCTGGCCGATGGAAACCTGAATACTGCGGTGAGGATTTTTGAGACCGGTGAAACAGATCAGGATAATTTCGAGATGTTCAGATCCTGGATGCGTCTTTGCTTCAGGCACAATATCAGGGAAATTGTAAAAATGTCGTCAGACTTTACTGCACTGGGTCGTGAAAAGCAAAAAAACCTGATGGCTTATGCATTAAAAATCATCCATTACTGTACCCAATTTCGTGCAGGGAATGTAAATCTGGTTAAAGCAGAAGGAGAGGAACTCAAGTTTGTGAAAGATTTTTCACCTTTTATTCACCAGAAGAATGCCGTACAACTGTATAAAGAATTTAACAATGCTTTATATCATATCGAACGAAACGGGAGTGCATCCATTGTTTTTGTGGACCTTTCGCTTCAGTCAATGAAGTGGTTCCTGATCAAACCTGATCAGAAGTAGTCAACTTCCGGATCGTCCAACAGAAAACAACTAATTTTATAAATGCCAGTTTTACATTTCTTTATCACCCTGCAAAAGATCCCAGGGTGAACTCAGTGCTATTTCTCAAAAATCTCTTTGTGACAAAGCCAGGTTGCAAAAGGATAATAAAAAAGTGTAAATTTGCGTCACTGCTGCGAACAGGCATTTACCTGCTCACATTCAACATATTACGTCTTTCCGGCATAACAACCCGGAGGATCTGCCTAACCACAACCTTTGTATGGAAGAAACGGATAAAATTTCACCGGATAAAAATCACTTTGTATCGAGAGGTTGCTGTCACCAGCCCAGCCTTATCCACAAAAACGACAAAATTTTTCATCACGGCTGCAGCAAACTCGACACTTTCGACTGGATGCAGTTTATTCCCATGCCCGAGACTCACCTTCCTTTTGATTGCATTGAAGTTAGATTCAAAAACAATCGCAAAGAGTTTTACCGTTCCAACAATGACCTTGACTTGCATGTCGGAGATATTGTGGCTGTTGAGGCAAATCCCGGGCATGACATTGGCATTGTTTCGCTGACCGGTGAAATCGTAAGGCTTCAGATGAAAAAGAAAAATACCGATCCAAGGAGGGAAGATATCAGGAAGGTATACCGAAAAGGCAGGTTAAGTGACATTGAAAAATGGATTGTTGCAGTAGAAAAAGAGGACCCTACTCTTTTCAGGTCACGCGAGATAGCCGCCGGTCTCAACATGAAAATGAAACTCAACGATGTTGAATATCAGGGCGACGACACCAAAGCCATCTTTTACTATACTGCTGATGAAAGGGTAGATTTCAGGGAACTCATCAAACTGCTTGCGGAAGAGTTTAAAGTTCGCATCGAAATGAGGCAGATCGGAGCCCGTCAGGAAGCTTCGAAGCTCGGGGGCATTGGTACCTGTGGCCGGGAACTATGCTGCTCAACATGGCTCAGCAGCTTCAACACAGTGAGCACCAATGCAGCACGCATTCAACAGCTGTCACTGAATCCTCAGAAACTTGCCGGTCAATGCGGCAAATTGAAATGTTGCCTGAACTATGAATATGCTGCCTATGCCGAGGCCCTCAAGAAATTTCCTGCAGATGATACGCCGCTTCAGACGAAGAAAGGCGAAGCCATCCCCCAGAAAATCGATGTCTTTGCCGGTGTTATCTGGTACGCTTATAAATCAGACCCCAACAATATGATGGCCATTCCTGTTCAGAAGGTCATTGAAATTATAGGTCTGAATAAAAAAGGACAAGCCATCGACAAGCTCGAAGATCATGCCCGGAAGGAAGAGAAAAAAGAGGATTTCGAAAGTTTTGTCGCCCAGGAATCCCTGAGCCGTTTCGATAAATAATCAGCGATTTTCTCCTGAACGGCCTGATTTTTTAACTCCCGGAAAACACAACCTAAATTTTAGCGTTATCCCGATGATGAAATGGTCTATGAAGAATAATCTGCGGATCATCGCGGCAATATTTGTGGGAGTAATTCTGCTCACTGCAGGCTGCGACCGCAGAAAATTTTTTGACGAGTCACTCAGCCTCAAAAATGACAAATGGCCAAAAGATCAGGCTATGTCATTCAAGGTTTCTGTTGAGGATACGATAGCCTTGTACCGGTTTTTTATCAATGTCAGGCACAGCACTTCTTATAAATACAAGAATGTTTATTTCTTTCTGACAACAGAATTCCCCGGAGGGGGTTTTTCGCGCGATACCATCAATTGCCAGCTGGCAGCAAAGAATGGAGAATGGTTTGGTAAAGGTACCGGACGCTACCGTGATAACCGGATACCTATCAGAAGCAACATCCGGTTTCCGCGTGCCGGCACTTACACCCTGAGCCTCAATCAGGCCATGCGGGAAGATGTCCTCAACGGCATTTCAGAGGCAGGAATCCGGCTCGAAAAGCAGGAAAACAGGAAATAAGCCTTCCCCTTAATCTGAGGTACACCACATGGCGAAATGCAGAATTCACTCAGTTTCAGAAGCAGGCCTATGCAATCAATGCTTTAATGATGGCTGGAAATACAATTTGCACTAAAGAACATTAATGATTTTCAAGCTGTTAACTGTACATCTGAATCATTCCAATGATCGTTTTTGCAGGCAACAAGTAAGGAAAAGCAGGCAGAAAAAAGGCATTTTAATTAAAGAATTTGACAAAGAATGACCAAAAAGACACAAAACAGCCCGGTTGATCTTAAAACATGGCAGAAACGTTTCTGGAGAACCTTTGCCGGATTGTTCGTTTTTGTAATCCTGCTTTTCACCGCCATTTCATTTGGCCTGCTGGGATTCATGCCCTCTTTCGAAGAACTTGAAAATCCGAAAAGCAATCTTGCTTCGGAGGTTATATCCGCTGATCAGGAACTCCTTGGCAAGTTTTACATTGAAAACCGATCCAACATTCACTATGCAGATCTTTCACCCAACCTGGTGAATGCCATTATCGCTACTGAAGACTCCAGATTTGAGAAACATTCAGGAATTGATGTGAGAGCCCTGTTCCGTGTAACCCTCGGGCTGGTAACCGGCACCAACCGGGGCGGAGGCAGTACAATCACGCAACAACTTGCCAAAAATCTATTTCCCCGAAAGGAAAACCGGTTATTTATCGAAACCTTTTTTATCAAACTCAAGGAATGGGTTACTGCCATCAAACTTGAGCGGAACTATACCAAGGAAGAAATCATTGCCATGTACTTCAATACAGTTGATTTCGGCAGCAACTCTTTTGGCATTAAATCAGCAGCAAAAACCTTTTTCAACAAACAACCCAAAGACCTTACCATAGAGGAATCCGCCATGCTGGTTGGCATGCTTAAAGCCCCAAGCAGGTTCAGTCCTGTACGCAATCCCGAAAGGGCCATGAAACGTCGCGAAGTTGTGTTGCACCAGATGCAGAAATACGATTATCTTACTGAAGCCCAGTACGATTCGCTGAGGGTGATTCCCCTCGACATGTCAAACTATAAAATGCAGGACCACAACTCCGGCGAAGCCACCTATTTCAGGGAATACCTGAGGCAGATTATGTCAGCAACAAAACCGGTACGGAAGAAATACATCGATAAAATCATTTATGCTGATGATTCGCTTCAGTGGGCAAACAACCCGCTTTATGGGTGGATAGAAAAAAATCCGAAACCTGACGGTACAAAATACAATCTCTATAAAGATGGACTGAGGATATACACAACCATCAATTCCCGGATGCAGTTGTATGCTGAAGAAGCAGTAACCGAACACCTGGGAAAGGAACTGCAGCCTGCCTTCTACAAACACTGGAAAGACAGGGAAGAGGCTCCTTTTGACTTTCCGAAGTCAATGGTCAGGGACGAAGCTTTCAAACTGCTGAAAGCCTCAATGAAGCGTTCAGACCGATATCGCAAACTGGTGGCTGCCGGCGTTTCTGAAGATTCCATCAGGTTGTCGTTCCACACCAAAGTTCCGATGAAGATTTTCACCTGGAAGGGTGAACGTGATACCATCATGAGCCCATGGGATTCTATCCGTTACTGCAAATTTTTCCTTCAGGCCGGCCTGATGTCGGTTGAACCACAGACAGGTTTCGTACGCGCTTATGTAGGTGGAATCAACTATACGCACTTTAAATACGATCATGTGAAAATGGCCCGGCGACAGGTGGGATCAACCTTCAAACCATTCGTGTATACCCTCGCGATGCAGGAAGGCGACTTTTCACCCTGTACCAAGGTAGCCAATATCCAATACAGCATCGACCTGCCTGAAGGTGGTAAATGGGAGCCTTCCAATGCCAATGATTTTAAAAAAGGCGAAATGGTGACGCTGAAAGAAGCGCTTGCCAATTCAATCAACTGGATTTCTGCATTTCTTATTAAGCGCTATTCACCTTTGGCGGTGATCAAGATTGCGAGGAAAATGGGCATTGTAAGCCCCATCGAGGCTGTTCCTTCCATATCGCTCGGCACACCGGATATTACCCTTTATGAAATGACCGGAGCCATGAACACCTATGCTGCAAAAGGTGTTTATATTGAGCCCGTATTTGTTACCCGTATTGAAGATAAAAACGGCAATGTCATCTCGAGGTTTCTTCCCCGTCAGGAAGAAGCCATGAGCGAAGAAACTGCCTACCTTATGCTTCAGCTGATGAAAGGGGTTGTCGAAAGCGGCACCGGGGTGCGCCTGCGATACAAATACGGGATTAATTATCCGATCGCCGGCAAAACCGGAACCACCCAGAACAATTCTGATGGCTGGTTTATGGGTCTAACCCCGGACCTTGTTACTGGGGTCTGGGTTGGCGGAGAAGACAGGAGCATCCGGTTCAGAACCATCACTCTCGGACAGGGAGCCAACATGGCACTACCTATCTGGGGGCTTTATATGAATCGCATTTATGCAGATCCGAAACTGAAAATTTCGAGAGGTGACTTCGAACCTCCAGCAAAACCACTTTCCGTAGAAATCAACTGTGAGGAATATGAGAGAAAGCAGAAAGGGCAGGAACACAAATACGACAAGGACGATTTCTAGCATTGTTCAATCCTGCAGCAAGGACTTATGAAAAACAGCATTGTATCGGCAGTTTCCCGGATTTCACGAATGACCGGAAAGCATTTTTCTTTGCTTTCACTGCTTTTTGTTTTTGGCTCCATTGCGCTTTACAATATGGAGAACAGAGACTGGAACCGACCGATCAGGCTGATCAAAGATGATGTACAGTATTATTACGTTTATGTGCCTGCAGTCATCGTTCATCATGACTACAGAATCGGTCGGGTTTACAATAAACTGCCAGGCTATGTGAGAAATCAGCTTTGGTTGCCCAATCACAAAGAAACAGGAAGGGCCTATTCAAAAATGTCAATGGGATTGGCACTGATCTATGCACCTTTCACTGTTTTTGCCCACTATGTACTGGTTCCTGTTATGAACTGGGAGCCTGATGGCTATTCCCCTCCCTATAAGCTTGGGCTGCTGATGAGTGCAATGGTGTTTCTCCTGCTCGGATTGTGGCATCTCAGAAAGATTCTGCTTCAGCATTACAATGAAACTGTTACCGGCCTTACCCTGGCCATTGTCGTTCTTGGAACCAATCTTTCGTGGTACACTACCACTGAAGCTACCATGTCGCATGTATATAGCTTTGCCCTCATAGTCATTTTTTATCGTTTGGTTCAGGGATGGCTCAACACCCCCCGCATCTGGAACTCGCTACTTACAGGTTTTGTCTTTGGACTTCTCGTTCTGGTAAGACCCACCAATCTTATGTTTCTTGTGCTTTTCTTCACCACGCCAGATTTTGGTGCACGGATCAGGTTTTTATTCCGCAATTATGCCAGAATTCTGCTGATGCTGGCAATTTTTCTGCTGGTGTGGGCTCCGCAGTTTGCTTTCTGGAAGTATGTCAGCGGGAACTGGTTCTTCTATACGTATGATAAAGAGTCCTTTTTCTGGAACAACCCGCAGATCATCAGCAGCCTGTTCAGTTTCAGGAAAGGCTGGTTTCTTTACACACCGTTAATGGCACTCAGTATCATCGGTCTACCCATCCTTTGGAAACACAACAAAACGCTATTTATGCAGGTAGTGAGTGTGTTGATTCTTCTCATTTACATCAATTCATCCTGGTGGTGCTGGTGGTTTGGAGGTAGTTACGGGAACAGGGCTTACATTGACGGATATGGAATTTTTGCATTATCCATAGGCGCTTTTCTTAAGGCGGCAGGAGAATGGAAAAGCCGGTTGTTAAAACTATCCGGACTTATGCTGATCGTATTCCTTATTTTACTCAATATCTTTCAGACATGGCAATACAGAATGGGTTTTATACACTATTGCGCAATGACTGAGAAATCCTATTTTGTAAGTTTTCTCAAAACCAAAACCAGTAAAGAATATGAGGGCAATCTGGTGATGCCGGATCATCAGGCGGGGATATATGGCGTCTATTATTCCCCACTGGAAATAACCTATGCTGAAAGAGACATCAAAAGGGGAAAACTGATCGCGAATCAGACCTATTATCTGAATTACTTCGAATCGCTGGCAAAAAACAATCCCAAGCTTATAAAATCAGGTATCCCTGTAAATGAAACTGCCGCGGATTCTGTTATTACAAGCTGGGCCACTGAGCAATATCAGGCCATGTTTGACAGGTATAAATAAAGTCTGCTGAAGAAACCTTATTAAAGCAACCAGGCTCCTGAAACCGGGCTCCTTAGTCTAACACGGGACAGACTGAGCCTTGAAATCACATTAACTGTTTTTCAAGCCTATTTTGGGCGGCAAAAAACTTCGGATTAAGCCGGACTGAATACGCATCACAATGGTATCAATTTTTGATGGTTCTGCCGGATTCACTCATAGCTTAGTCTGTAAGCATTGGGTCCTGATATAATTTTTATTCCGTTCATTTTCTCAAAAACAATCCGGCTGCCCTTGAATAAAAAAGGGTTGACTTATTAAATCAACCCCTGTTTCTTCAATAAATACCAGTGTCAGAATACAAAAGTGATTTTCAGGTCGTCGAAATAGGCAGCTTTTTCCGCATTGAAGGCAAAAACCTTGATCTGATTGGAAGGCTTGATTGGCTGATCAATAGTGAATGTGGTTTTAAACTCAAACCATGAATTCAATTCTCTGGGTTTGTCCATCAGGTTGTAGCCTTTCCAGAAAATTGTCTCATTATCCTGATTAATATCCATAACTATACTCAATTGAGGATTCTTATCTGTGCTGTATACCCAGCCCGAAATAACCACCTCTCTCGGAAGCCTCTCATTGATGTTTTCAAAATACTCTTTAAAGGCATAGGAGTATTTGTTCAAATTATCAATCTTGGTGACAAATGTTCCGGAATGAGCCGATAAGCCTTCCGGCATTTTTATTACGGCCTTTTCGTTTGACCACCCGGGTATACCCCCCAATGCATTCTCAAGATCATTCTCAAATACAAGTTCGTTGACAGCATCTGACTCTTGTGTTTCAACAGTTTCGGGCTTGGTTGACTGATTTGAACAACCTAAAATGAAAGCACCGGCAATCATCAGTAAAAATAACTTTTTCATAAATCGGGTATAATTTTGTTCAGGGAGCAAAGGTAAAACAATCTACAATTCCGGCCAAAGTGTTTGACGAATTATAACCGCCCAAAACATGCTCTTTTTCAGACACCAGGTAGAGAAAAAAGCTGGCAATTATATTCCCGTTGCAGTAATACCTCCCGGTTGAATCATGGCCGGGAAACACCGGTAAATTCTTTCCGGAAAATAAGTAACTGATATTCAACCCCAGATGATTCCTTTTTGGACTCGATAAAACGGATGAGCTGAGTCGTCAAAGGTCAGGTATTGTGCAGATAAAATGGCTTGAGTTTTTCGTAATTCTCAACAATCTGAGTACATTTGCCACACGGCTTCCATTATTAATTGTACATCCGACACTATGGTATTCAGCAGCAGCCTGTTTCTTCTTTATTTCCTGCCGGTTTTTCTTTTGTTCTATTACTTCGCAGATGTAAAGTACAAAAATCTGATTGCACTCGCGGCAAGTGTTTTCTTTTATGCATGGGGGGCTCCAACCTTCATTTTCATTGTTGCAGGCTCAATAATTGTTGATTTCTATGCTGTTAACAAGATGCACCGTTCTGTTGGACGAAGCAAGCGGCTCTGGGTGGCTTTCTCGGTATTGCTGAACATCGGTATGTTGCTGTATTTCAAGTATGCCAACTTTTTTGTCGACAATTTCAATTACCTCGTAGCTGAGATGGGTGGGAAGCCGGTTGAATGGGCAAGGGTAGCCTTGCCCATCGGGATTTCCTTTTTCAGTTTTCAGAAAATGACCTATGCAGTGGATGTTTACCGCAAGGTGCATGCTCCCCTGAAAAGAATGAGTGATTTCGCGCTGTATATCCTTATGTTTCCCCAGCTGATTGCCGGCCCTATCGTCAGATTCAACGAAGTAGCCGATCAGCTGGAAGACCGCCGGGATAACGAAAACGTGGATAATCGCCTTACCGGGTTTTTTCGTTTTGCCCTGGGCCTGGGGAAAAAAGTGCTGATAGCCAATGTCCTGGGAGAATATGCAGATTCTGTTTTTGCGATGAACCCCTCAGAAATGTCAACCGCAACAGCATGGATGGGGGTAATTGCCTATGCTTTCCAGATTTACTATGATTTTGCCGGATATTCAGATATGGCTATCGGTCTCGGAAGAATGATCGGGTTCGATTTTCTCGAGAACTTTAACAATCCTTACATCTCACAGAATATCAGCGAATTCTGGC